>JAEUSK010000071.1 GCA_016787925.1 bacterium
TAAAAAATGCGGGTTTGATTCAGGGAACGATCGAAGGCGTAACCTCCTGCTATTGCATTAATACCAAAGCAGTCGAAGGATTTGATAAACTACTGACTAAACTTTTTAAGAAACTGGATAAATGCTGTTAACCTAACATAAACCGAAAGGAATGGAAATATGGAAACTTCAGATAGCGTCAAGAAAATGGTCAAAGAAAAATACGGCCAGATTGCCCTGCAATCGTATTCAGAAAATGCCGGCTCCTGCTGCGGTGCGGGAGGGTGCGGCACCGTGGACTATACGGTTTTCAGCGACGATTATTCGCAATTAGACGGTTATAACCCGGATGCCGATCTGGCGCTGGGGTGCGGCATCCCGACGGAATTTGCTCACATTCGCGAAGGCTATACGGTGGTTGATCTCGGGTCGGGAGCAGGCAACGACGCATTTGTCGCGCGCAAACTGGTTGGACCTGAGGGCAGAGTGATCGGCATTGACATGACCGAGGCTATGATCGAGAAAGCGCATATCAATACCAAAAAACTTGGTTTTACCAATATGGATTTCCGTCTCGGCGATATTGAGAACATGCCCGTCGAAGATAATTACGCCGATGTGGTGATCAGCAATTGTGTTCTCAATTTAGTTCCGGACAAAAACAAGGCGTTTTCTGAAATATTCCGTATTCTCAAACCGGGGGCGCATTTCAGTATATCGGATGTGGTTCTGGAAGGAACACTGCCGCCGGCCATAGAATCGGCCGCCGTCATGTATGCGGGCTGCATCTCCGGCGCATTACAGAAAGAAGATTATATGGCAATAATTGACAGAACGGGATTTAAAGAAGCCGCGATCCAGAAAGAAAAGCCTATTCAGGTCCCTGACAGCATATTGCGTGAGTATTTGAGCGATGGGGAATTAGAGGAATTCAAAAAATCCGGCGCGTCGATCATTAGCATCACGGTGTTTGGCAAAAAACCGTCTTAGACTTCAGCAAATGGCAGAGCCGGAAATCATTAATCGATGATCAAAGCTCTGCCAATATTTTTTGAGTAACCTGTTTGCGCCGCGCATCACTCGCTAATTGGATCGGCATGGAGTTGGCAATTTGTAATTCTTTTTTCGCTTCTTCTTTTCTTCCCGATTCGTAATACAACATGCCAAGTTCAAAATGGTGACGCAAAACATTTGGTGAAATTTCAATTGCATTTTTGAACGCCGCCTCGCCGTCTTTATAGCCGCCGTCCGGTAAACCGCCGAGCAAAAGATTGGCTAATTGGTGTTCGACCCAGCTGATGCCGCCCAACGCGCGATAAAAGGAACCCATAATCGTGTAAGCCACATCGTCCTTTGGATTCAGTTTAACCGCCAGATCGAGTTCACTCTTGATTTCACGGCATAATTCGACCTTTCTTCGGCTTCCTTCAAACATGGCAATGCTCCCCAGGCTCGCCGCCAGCCATGAATGCCCTTCTGACTTTTCATAATTAGCTTCAATACTTTTCCTGGCATATTCCACAGCCTTGCGATAGTAGGTTTCGCGCTGATGGTCCTGCGTAACATCGCCGATACAAACGTAAACCCGTGATAACCGCCACAAGATGTCGGCGTTTTTCGGAGACTGCGCTAAAATGGAAAGATAAATGTCTTCGGCGGCGGGATAATTCATTCGGACAAATTCCTGATCGCCGTCAGACATCGTCCCGGCAATCGCCGGTGTAGAGACTAACAAGAATACAATTACAAAACACTTAAACATCACTGGACCTCGCTATTAGTAAATTTCAAAGCCGCCTAATTTAAGACATTAGCGGAATTTTGCAATAACAATCTTTTTCATCCGCCGTTTCAACCCAAGCTGTTACGTGCTAAACCTCTTTTTGTTACAATACAACATTTTTCTCATGGCGAATCAGAGGCAATGAGATACTGAAAGTTGACCCAATGCCCTTGCGGCTTTCAACATGGATGGATCCGCCATGCTTATCCAATATTTTTTTCACTATCAACAACCCTAAACCAGTACTCGTTTCACCGCCGGTGGGCTTTGCGCTGAGCTTCTTAAAACTGCGAAATATTTCTTTAAGATCCGCCTCGTCCAAGCCCACGCCCGTATCGGAGACGTGCATGACAATGCTTTCTGGCCCAACTTGAAACGACACGCCAACCGAGCCGCCGAAACCCGTATATTTCACAGCGTTACTCAGTAAATTATCAACCACGTCTACCATCCGCGTGCGGTCAAAATACATGTCTGGAACATGCACCGTTCTGTCAATGCGTAGTTGAATATTTTTTTGTTGTGCATGCCTTTGATGCAATTCGACGCACTCATAAAGAATCGATTGCAGGTTACCGTATTCCATGTCCAGCCGGATTTGTCCTGATTCAATAGCCGATATATCTAATAATTCGTCCAGCATTCGGCCCATTCTGACAGTGGACTTGCGCATGCATTCAAGGTCCATGAGAGCTGAATCGGGATCAAATTTATCCTGCCGAATATCAGTGATCATCATGCTGATATATCCGGCCACACACTGGAGCGGATTCCTTAGATCATGGGCAGCCATCCCGAGAAATTCGTTTTTCTTGCCGTTCAGATCGGTTAATTCTTCCAGCATTCGAATCTTTATCAGCGCAGAATGAATATGGGATTTCAGTAACGCAAGAAGCCGTATATCATGATGTTCAAACGCGCATTGATCGCGCATATTGTTAAAAATAAGATAACCCGTTACCATCTCTTGAATATTGATGCGCATCGCAAGTATACTTGCCGGCAATCCGAGATGCGCCACCTTATGTTCCGCGCATCGCCCCTTCACCTGCGAAATCACAAAGATATCTTCAGATACTTCCTCATTTCCTTCCACGTATCTCAGATGAGCTTCTTCCGGCGTCAGTTCAATGTGGAGTTCCTTGTTGATTTCAGGGTCCGTGCTCGCCGTCAGTCTAAACGCGCCTGAATTCTTGTCGTATAAAATAGCGGTCGTTTTGTCTACCCCTTGGATGAACTTGGTATGCTCCAAAACCGACTGAAGCAGATCCTTAACATTCAGTTCAGAATTGATGGCCGAAACGATCGCATTTACTTTCTCCAATTCATCTTTTTTCTTTTTCAATTCGGCTTCCGATTCTTTATAACGCGCTATCTGTTCTGCTATTCTTTGATCATCCTGGATGCGCCGCAGTTCACTTTCAGCGCGCAGCGCGAAAACATGCAGGACGTTTCGGATGAACGCTTCATCGCGGACTGCGTTTTCGTCTAAGACCGCCAAATGCCCTTTAACTTTATCGTCCTTGTCTCTGATAGGTATGCCGACGTAGCTCTCCGCGTTCCATTCGGTCAAAATCATGTCGCGAGGATATCTTTTTTGTATATTATCGGGAATATAACAAACGTTTCCGCTGATCACCTCTTCGCACGGTGTGTCCATGATGTCGTATTCGAAATTTTGACCGAATTCCGATCCCGTCCACACGGCAAGGGTTTTTACGCGCCCCGCAGCCTTTTCATCACATTCGGTAATATAAGCATAACGCATGTTCAGCGCATCGGCAAGACGACAGACTAACAATTTAAGAAATTCGGCACCTGTCACGCGTGAGGTCGTTTCCAACACATGCCGCAAAATTTTTTCTTGCCGTATGTAGGAATTCAGATCCTTTTCCATTTCAGCAGCCTTCATAGAAATTACTGCCGGTTCATTCAGCCGATCGCCGGCCGTTAACATATTTTCAATCATTAATCGCCTTTTCTTACAAGGTATCGTGCATAACAAGGGATAACAACTGTTGATCGTGTGGTTTATTCCCGAGAGGACAAAAATATTTCGGAAAGAGGATCGGAAGGCTACTTTAGATAAGACATTTTTTTAGGGGGGATCAGAAAATAAACACCTCCAAAATTTAACCCGGCGAAAATACGATCAGGCAATTGTATTATAGAATTGACATCCGGCAGACCTTGAGGATAAAGCCCGTTATCTGCGGTAAACCAAGTGGCGCCATTATCCGTTGAAGCTTGGACCCCACCAAAGCCTCCCGCGATTATCACGGGCCCGCTTATCGCAAGGCAGGTAACGGAACGGTCGTTGAGGTTCATTCGAGTCCAGCTGTCGCCATAGTTGGTCGTGACAAAGACTCCGCCGCTGTCACCATCCGCGCTGACCAAAATTACATTGTCGCGAATCACGACCGACGTAAAATCTGCATGATCGGGAGGAAGGCCTCTGCTGATGCTGAACCACACGGAACCATTATTGTTGGTCATAAATACGCCGCCGGTGTCGCTGTTGATACAGGCGAATACTTGTTCCCCGTCCGCCGCTATGGCCGTCACGTCACCGATCGTTGCCGGCAATCCTTTGTTGGCCGCACGCCAGTTTAGTCCATTGTCCTCTGAAATAAAGACGCCATACCCAAATGTTCCCGCATATAGCCTTTGGCCGCTAACGGCGAGTGAACTCACAGAAGTATTTGGCAAACCGCTCTTTGCATCGCGCCAACTTTTGCCGCCATCGCGCGAGACGGCAACGCCGCCTTCCAGAATTCCACCGCCCAAGAAAATTTTTCCGTCTTTTTCAACCATGGCGCGAATCGTTGTCAGAGTCAAACCATCTTTTGATATCGTCCAAGTCTGCCCGTGATCCGTCGAGACATGCAGACCATAATACGTTCCGGCGAATAACGTCGTCCCGAAACTCAGTAAACAATATACACGATCATTTATGCCGCCGGCAGATTCCCAGAGTATGTCGTATTCAATGGCGTCGTTTGACGCGCTTGATGAAGAAGAACGTTCGCAGCTTTTAAAAAAAAACAATAAGACTAAACTAATTTTTATATACATGAACATTTTAAGACATTCTGTTGATTAAGTTGTACTGATTTTATAAAAAAAAACTCAATTTGGCAAAAGAATTCAAATCTTGGGCTCGATCCGGTGATAAAAAAAAAGAATTTTTCCTTTGAAAGTTTCATTTTTCATTGTAATGTATACCTAAACACATACTTTAACCAAACTTGAGTGAAACAAACCATGGCAAAAAAGAAACCAGTCAAGAGAAAAGCGGCTAAGAAAGCTGCGAAAAAAGCAGTAAAAAAAACTGCGAAGAAAACAGTAAAAAAGGCCCCAAAGAAAAAACCGGCAAAAAAGAAATCGGCGCGTAAACCCAATGCCGCTTTCATGGCCAAGCTGACACCCAGCGCGACACTTGCAGCGGTTATCGGCGGCCAGCCGAGGCCGAGAACCGAGATGATCAAGAAGATCTGGGATTACATCAAGAAGAACGGCCTGCAGGACAAGACAAACCGGCGCATGATCAACGCCGACACCAATCTTCGTGCATTGTTTGGCGGCAAGAATCAGGTATCCATGTTCGATCTTGCCAAACTCGTGTCACAGAACGTCAGCTAGTCCATTACAGCTCTAACATAAAAAAACCCGCCCATGCAGCGGGTTTTTTTATTTTCCTGCGAAACTCATGCGTCCCGCAAAACTTGCACAGGATTGGTCAGATCTGCTTTGATCGTTTGCTTGAAGTAAAAAAACCAAAAAAAAATGAATGGACAAAATTAACGATTTTTGACGACACTTTGCGTCTCGTCGTAATTTACCAACGGAGCCTTTATGAAAAATGAATTATTCGTTATCGAGCGGACATACAGCGCACCCATTGAAAGAGTTTGGCTCGCCATAACAAAGAAAGAACAGATGAAAAAGTGGTATTTTGACATTGCCGAATTTAGGGCTGAGATCGGATTTGAATTTCAATTCTACGGAGGCCCCCCTGAAAAACAATACCTCCACCTCTGTAAAATTATCGAAGTGATCGAATACAAGAAACTGGCGTACAGTTGGCGATACGACGGATATGAGGGCAATTCAATCGTTGCATTTGAATTGTCTGAGGAGGGAAATTCCACTCATGTGAAACTTTCCCACGCGAATCTGGAAACGTTCCCGATCAGCAACCCGGATTTTGCAAAAGAAAATTTTGCGGCCGGCTGGACAGACATTATTGGCAGATCATTGAAAGAATTTGTTGAATCCAGTTCGAATTCGTAATATGATTTGCGCTACTCACCGGCACTATGCAAGTTTTTGTCAGATCGTACAAAGTAAATAAATGAAAAAGCAATGGCAAAAGTAGTAATAATAATACGCATCTTGATGGGGCTGTTGTTCCTGATGGCGTCTACGGTTTATTTCCTCGACCTCTTTCCAAAACCAGAATTAACCGGCAGTGTTAAGCTATTTAATGAAGGAATCGAAGCAGCGGTCTATTTAATTCCGGTCGTTAAGACATTCGAGCTTCTCTGCGGGATCGCATTTGTTACGGGTCGGTTTGTTCCGCTCGCAACCGTTGTGATATTCCCTATCATCATTAATATATTCTTGTTTCACTTTTTTCTTTCCCCGGAAGGTTTACCGATCGCAATATTTCTATTAATTGGAAATCTATTTCTGGCGTACACCTACCGCAGACATTATGAACTGCTGATGGCTGTAAAATAATCTTGACGACAGAACTGGGGGGCGCTACGATGAAAGGCGGGCATTATATTGTACTCATTACCAATTCAGCAAGCATCTCAGAGTGCTGTCGAACGAACGAATTATCTCCTCCACTCCTGTATTAACGTAGCGATGAGTCCCGTCCAGCCGGTTTGATGCGATGCCCCGAGGCCCTGGCCGGTCTCGCCATGAAAATATTCGAAGAATTGCAGATAATCTTTCCAATGCGGATCTTCCTGAAATTTCTTGATATTGCCGTACACGGCGCGTTTACCGTTTTTATCAGGAATATAAATATTGATCATGCGCTCGGCTAACTCCTCCGCAATTCTGTGGGGCGTGATAAATTCTCCATCCAACGTAATTCCGAAATCTTTTCCAAATGCTTCGCCGAATTTAACGAGCGAATTGATCATCAAGTAACTGGTTGGAAACCAGATCGGGCCGCGCCAGTTGGAGTTACCGCCTTTGATCTTGCTGATCGCTTCGCCCGGCTCGTATTCCACTTTTTTCTGCCCGAAAAAATAAGGGTCTTTAGCGTGGTGCTTCGATAAACTGCGTAGTCCCGCAGGTGATAGGAATTCATCCTCATCCCACATGCGCTCCATGATACGTTTGAGCTGATGCGAATCGACTATCGACAGGACGTGCCTGCGCTGGCCGTCAACTTCATCACTGTAAACGCATCGCCGTACAATATCAGGTCGGTTGCGTATAAACCAGTCGAGATTGGAAACGAACTCTTTATTTTGTTCTACATCGGTGTCCTTCAGCGTGTCGATGGCATACATAGCGATCAGGCCGACCAACGAACGTACGCGAAATTTTTCATGGCCTCCGCCGTTGGGGTAAACCAGGACGTCATAAAAAAACCCGTCCTCTTCGTCCCACAATTCAATGCCCTGCCCGCCCATGTTTTTCATCGCGGAACCAACGTAGATGTAATGCTGAACAAATTTCGTCGCAAGCCCTTCATAGACTTTATTGTGTTTGGATAATTCCAGGCAGATGCGCATCAGGTTTAGACAGAACATGCCCATCCAGCCCGTCGCATCGGACTGCTCGAGCACCGCGCCGTCAGGAAGCTTTTCACTGCGGTCTACTACGGTAATATTGTCCAGCCCCAGAAAACCGCCCTCAAAAACATTGTTTCCCGACGCGTCCACCTTGTTGATCCACCACGCAAAATTCATCAGCAGTTTATGGAAACATTTTTCAAGAAAAACGAGATCAGGTTTTCCCGTTCTATCCCGGTCCATTGTGTATACCTTCCACACGGCCCATGCATGCACCGGCGGATTGAGATCGGAGAATTCCCATTCGTATGCCGGAATCTGCCCGTTGGGATGCTGGAACTGTTCGAACAACATGATCCATAGCATTTCTTTGGAATATTCGATGTCAAGATCGGCGAAAGCAATCGTATGGAAAGCGAGATCCCATGCGGCAAACCAAGGATATTCCCATTTATCCGGCATGGAAATAATACGCATAGAATTCAAATGGCGCCAGTGGTGATTTCGGATCGACCATCGCGAATCCGGCGGCGGCGCGTTTGGATCGTCTCCGAGAAGCCAGTGGTTGACGTCATATAAATAAATTTGTTTGGTCCATAACAAACCCGCATAAGCCTGGCGCAAGATACGTTTCTCATCTTGACTGGCCCGGGGCGGGTACACCGTTTCGTAAAATTCGTCCGCCTCCTTCACCCTTTGACTGACCAGTTTATCAAAGTCTTCGAACGGCTTGCTCAAGGATTCTGCCGTCAAGCGCAGCCGATAAACCTTCGACTGTTTGGCCTGAATCATGTCATTAAAATGAAAACAGGATTTAGTGCCGATTTTCTCCGGATTAATGCAATTTTCATTATTAACAATATGCCTGTGAAACGCATCTTTGACGAAGGCTTTTGCACTCGGCACATTATACAATTTCTCTAAATTACTTTCGTTGTCGGTAAAATAAAAATCAGGCCGGCCTTCTGCATAGAGATAGCGTCTGCCCAACTGGTATTGGAACGGAAGATTTTTAAACTGCTCCATCGTGGAGTCGTCGCTCATAATACTGACAAAGTTTTTTCCTTGCGGCCCGGGCTGTATGCTCGGCTCACCTGTTCGGGGATTGGTCCAGCTCCAGCGGTTGCGAAACCATAAGTTGGGCACAAAATGAAAAGGCGCCGCTTCATTGCCGCGGTTACATACTTCGATCCGGATATAAATATCCTCGCCAGTCGCTTTGGCATATTCGATAAAGACATCAAAGTATTTATCCTGATCAAAAACGCCGGTATCCATCAATTCAAATTCATCGCCTTGTCCGTTGCGTTTTTTGTTTTCTTCGATCAACTGCCGATAAGGATATTCGGATTGCGGGTATTTGTACAAATATTTGTTGTACGCATGCGAGGGTACGCCGTCGAGGTAGAAATAATATTCTTTGACATCTTCGCCGTGATTGCCTTCGCTGGAAGTAAGGCCGAACAACCGTTCTTTGAGTATGGGATCTTTTCCGTTCCAGAACGCGGGTGCGAAAGTCAGAACCTGATATCGGTCACAGAAACCCGCGATGCCGTCTTCACCCCATCGATATGCTTTACTGCGCGCCATATCATGCGTAAGATAATTCCACGCATCGCCGTTCGCGCTGTAGTCTTCACGAACGGTTCCCCATGATCTTTCGGCCACAAAGGGCCCCCATCGCCGCCAGGGAGGAACGCCGGGCGTGAATTCCTTCATTCGCGTTTGTTCCGCATTCAAAGATTTTTCATCACTTTGGCCGATTGCTTTTTTCAACTCTTCCATCCCAAAAATCATAGTTTTGGGTGAAGTTTTTTTAGAAAATGGCTTGGCCTTGCCGGAAATTGCCATAAGCACCTCAACTTATAATTTGACTGGAACCGAATGACTTGATTTTCGATGGGTTGGATAAATGTAAACGGCGGAGCACTAAATTGCAAGTCTAATTCTCACAGCCAAATGAATTTTATTCAATTCGGTTTCAATTTTATTATTGCAACAAAGTCATTTTGTACATAAGTTTAATCAGCAATCACCTTTCCCTTTCTAGACCATACAAATCCTGTATAACAACCTGGAAATTATTTATTTAATTTATTTACATAAGTTGGAGAAAAACTGATGAAAATATGGCCGAACCGTATTAGTTATCTATCCTTTCTTGCTGTAATGTTCTGCTTGTTACTGCCATCCGTGCTGATGGCCGGGGGAGATGGAGACGGCTCCGGACACCACCTGGTGTCGAGCATTGGTATTAGTATTCTCGCTGCGACCGTATTGGCATTTCTGGCTCACTTTGCGAAACAACCGTTACTCCTGGCGTACATTGCTGCAGGAGTTGTAATAGGACCTAAGATCGGATTTGCATTCGTCAAGAGCGAAGAAGACATCGCGGTGATTGCAGAGATCGGCTTGATTCTCCTCCTGTTCATGATCGGGCTCGAGATCGATATGAAAAAACTGAAGGAGTCCGGTAAGGCGCTGATCTTATCAGGCGTTTTTCAATTCATCATATGCGTTCTGCTCGGCCTGGCATTCTTCCCTCTGCTTGGGTTTACTATGGGCGGAGGAAATTACGATCTGTTGTACCTGACGGCCTGTTGTGCGCTCAGCAGCACGGCGATCGTCGTCAAATTATTATATGGCAAATTTGAGCTCGACACATTGGGCGGGCGCATAACCCTCGGCGTTTTGGTTTTTCAGGATCTTTGGGCAATTATCATACTCGGCGTCCAGCCTAATCTTGCCAATCCTGAAATAGGGACAATTCTGTTTTCATTCGTTAAAGGCGGCGCATTAGTTGCTATGAGCCTTTTGATCAGCAAATATGTCCTGCCGCGACTTTTCAAGTCCATTGCAAAAATTCCTGAATTGCTTCTCGTGGTTTCCCTAGGCTGGTGTTTTTTTATATGCGGAGTTGCCGGATTACTCGGCCTGTCCATAGAAATGGGCGCTCTGATCGCGGGAATATCTATATCGACGTTTCCTTATAATCTCGACGTTATAGCTAAAGTTATCAGTCTTCGGGACTTTTTCGTTACTCTGTTTTTTGTTGCTCTCGGCATGCAGGTCCCAAATCCGTTTGATGATCTGGGCGTCGTCGGAGTCGCGTTCATCGTGGCGGCATTTCTGATTCTCAGCCGCTTTCTTTCCGTATTCCCGGTATTATACAGCCTAAAGCAGGGGCATCGTATCAGCCTCCTGCCATCGATCAATCTCGCAAATCTCAGCGAATTTTCACTGGTCATCGCGGCTATCGGATTCAGTTCCGGGCATATCGGAAACAGTACCTTATCGATCATTATTTTTGTTTTTGTTATTACTTCTGTATGCGCCCCTTATCTGATCAAATATAATCAATCAATACAGAGCAGTTTATCGGGAGTATTGTCGCGCATCGGCTTAAAAGATGCCGGCGGAGTTATCGAAACAAAAGTCGAAGAGGAAGGCAAAGAAATAGCCATTCTGGGTTTCTTTCGCGTGGCAAGTTCGCTCATTCGTGACATTCAGGAAATGGACAGTTCGGAAAATACGGAGGACGCTCATTTGCTTGAAAAAATCGTTGTGGTTGATTTTAACCCTAACGTACACTCCAAATTAGACGCCATTGGCGTAAAAGCCATTTATGGCGATATCAGCCATATGGATACACTGCATCACGCGGGAATTCATGACGCCAAAATTGTGATTTCCACGATACCGGATACGGTTTTAGTAGGAACGGATAATCTTAAAATGATCAAACAACTTCAAACGATTTGTCCGCACGCAAAAATAATTGTTACAGCCGAGAGCGCATCCCGCGCACTAAAAATGTACGCTGAAGGTGCGGACTACGTTTTTCTTCCTCGCACGCTTGCCGCATTGCACCTGATTCCCGTCATCCGCGATCTATTAAACGATCGGGAACATGCCGCGGCGCTGAAGAAATCACAAGTGGAATGGCTGCAACAGCGAGAAGAAATTATCAGCTAGAATATCTATGAGGGCCAAGAAACTACATTTTAAAAAACGCATCAAGCGCAGGCTACTCGCTCTTAAAGAGAATACGTTGTTCCAGATATTCATTGCATTATTGTTCTGCGTCCACATCGGCGGATTCATCATTTTCATTTTGGAAACAGATCCGTCAAGAACTGCGGGAAACATTATTCAGGATTGGGGAATCGGAATATGGTGGGCATTCATCACTGTTTTCACTATCGGATACGGTGATTTTTTCCCTGTTACCACGGCCGGCCGGGTTACCGCAACCATCATTGGCCTCTTTGGTATATCCATCATCGCGGTTCTCACGGCAACGATTTCTTCAAAATTTGTTGAACAAAGACTTAGAAAGGGACAAGGTTTGGAAAAAGTAAAACTCAAAGGGCACATTGTGATATGCGGATGGAATTTTAATATAGAAAACATCATTCTGACACTTGAAAAAGAATTGGACTATCCATCCATCGTCTTGGTCAATTCCAGCGATCCGGGGCCGGTGAGCGAAATTATCTCAAGACACACGGAATCTGAAATCAGTTTTATTGCAGGTGATTTTTCAAAAGACGCCATCTTGGAAAAAGCGAGTATCCGGCAGGCGGAATCTGTGATTATCGTGGCAGACATCAATGAAATCAGCGCCAATAAAACCGATGAAAAAACAATAATTACGTCTTTGACCGTTAAGAACATGAATCCTAAAGTGCGTTTGTACGCGCATATTATTAATCCGGACAATGTGTCGCATTTACGGCGCGCTAAGGCCGACGATGTGGTCATCAGCGATAAATACAGCGGATTCCTGCTCGCCATGCATGTGACGGGCCCCGGCGTCCCTCGCGTGGTTGATGAACTGCTGACTTTCTCTTATGGAAACGAAATTGTGCGCCTGGACATTCCGGATGAATTCATTGGTAAAACGTTTGGCCAACTGTGCTCATATTTCAGTGACAAGAAACGCGCCATCCTCATCGGCGTCACAAGGGAATCCAAAGGAATGCCTCTGAATGATTTGCTTTCCGACGATAACTCGTATCTCGATCAATTCATCCGAAAGAAACTTCAGGAATCCGGTAAAAAATTTGCCGAAGAGGAGCGCCTGGCTGTAAACATTAATCCGGGCCCGGACTATGTAATCGAGAAGAACAATGTTGCGATCGTTATTGCAGACAAATCTTAGAATGAGAAATTCATTATGCTTGAAATTGAATTCCTACAGAAGTTTCCTATTTTTGCAGGCTTGGCCGGCGAAAAATTAAACAAACTTAAGTCCATCATGAGGGAAATTGAATATCCGGCCGGAAGCGTGATCATTCATGACGGCGACCGTGGCGAAGAGATGTTTATCCTGCTCGACGGTGAAGTAGAAATCTCCAAGCTGATGACGATCAAAATGGAAAATGACGAAGCCAGCAGTAAAGACAAGTCGCTGATCCGCCTCAGCTCCAAATTTTTTGCCTGTTTTGGCGAGATGGCGTTGTTTGAAGAAAAAAGCGAACGCTCCGCTACGGTGACGGCCGTAAATAAGTGTCAACTGGCCATCATTTCAAGACTGGATTTTTCAAAACTCGTTGAATCCGATTATGAAATCGGCACTATCGTATTCCGAAATTTGGCAAGAATTGTCAGCGAACGGTTAAAAAGAGCCAATAAGGATATTCTGAAACTGACGACGGCTTTTGTGCTGGCGGTTGAAAAATAACACATCGCACCTTAACCTTTTCCCACGGCCTGAATGGAAACCCACAACGCCCTTATATCCATACTGATACTTCTTTTTATCGCGATCATCGTTTCCATCGCTGTGCGTAGGGTCAAACTGCCGTACAGTATCGGATTAGTTTTGGCGGGATTCGGGCTCGGCTACTCGAAGTTATTTCCAACGATGGCTATCGATCCTTCGATCATCATATATATTTTTCTGCCGGCGCTGCTTTTTGATTCGGCGTTTAACGCCAGTATTACCAACCTGACACATCATTGGAAAGTCATATTTGCGTTGGCCATTCCCGGGACGATTATCTCTATTCTAGTTGTCGGCGCGATGGCGCATTTTGCGATGGATATTCCGTGGATGTCTTCCCTGCTCTTCGCCTCGCTGATTGTGCCGACAGATACGATCTCCATATTATCTGTATTTAAAGAGCTGAAAATGCCGGCGAAATTGACCACTCTGGTCGAAGGCGAGAGTTTATTTAACGATGGAACAGCAATCATCATTTTCAAATTGATCCTGTCTTTGATCTTAGTGGAAAACTTCACGTTAGATGAACTCAATTACACCAGCTTCACACTCAGCCTGATCCTGTCTTATGCAGGCGGCTTTGCGCTGGGAATGGCCGGCGGATACGGCGCCGGCTGGGTCATGAAAAAAGTCAAGGACCATCTGGTGGAAATCATGTTTACCGTCATGGTCATCTACGGCATATTTCTATTGGCGGAAGAATTAACCGTCTCGTCCATCATCGCCGTTGTTACCACATCGCTTATGCTGGGCACATTCCGCCAGCGAATGGCGATTTCAGCCACAACACAGATCGCCTTGTCTTCTTTTTGGAGTTTCGCGGCATTCACACTCAATTCAGTGCTGTTCATCATCATTGGGCTACAGGTTAATTTTTCGATGCTGCTGGATCATTTCGGGATTATTCTGATTGCCCTTTTTGCCGTCAACTTAGGCAGGGTTGTGTTTATTTATCCGTTTTCTTTGCTCGTCAATATCTTTGGCCGACGAAAAATGAAAGAGTTGCCCGACGAAATTCCGTTTAAATGGCAGCACGTATTGGTATTGGGAAACCTAAAAGGTTCCTTGTCCATGGCGTTGGTTATCAGTCTGCCCGATTCATTAATTTATAAGGAACAATTGACAGTACTGACATTTGGAATTGTGTTTTTATCTCTTATCATTCAGGGTACGACGCTGCGGCCGATTCTGAAACTCTTCAAATTACAAACCATTTCCACCGATCAGATCGAGTTTGATAAACGGCAGGGGCTTATCATTTCTGCGAAGTCGGTATTGACCGCATTAGATGCGGAATTCCACAGCGGAATGATCACTTCTTCTGTGTACCAGAGCTTAAAAGAGCAGTACGAGTTCACGATTCAAAACGCGGAACAAAGTCTGACCCGCCTTCAGACCAAAAATCCTGCGTTGGCCGATTCACATCTGCAGAATACCTATTACCAGATGCTCACCCTGCAGCGCACCGTGATACAGAATGCCTATACACAGAATATTATTTGTGAGGACGCCGCCATTGACCTGATGAAAAATTTTGACGCGCAGATGGCAACCATTAGCTGGACCCGAAACGAAGACGCATAAACCCATTTATTTCTTACATATGAGGTGCCATGTTTTCACGAATTATCTTTTGCTTCATTCTTCCCTTTACGTCTTGTGGACTTAAAGAAAATGCCGATCTGTTATTGCTCAACGGCCGCGTCGTAACTGTTGACGAAAAGAACCCGGCCGCCGAGGCCGTGGCCATTCGCGATGGCCGAATCATCGAAGTTGGAAAAAACGAAACAATTCGGTCCAAATACGTTGCTTCGCGTGTGGAAGATCTGCAAGGCGCTGCGGTCTTCCCAGGATTCATAGACGCGCACCTGCATATGAATAGCCTCGGCCGTTTATTGTTAGAACTCGATCTCACGGGCACCGGGTCGTATGACGCCATACTAAACTTGGTTGAAACGAAAGTAAAATCATCACCAAAAAGCGAATGGATATTCGGTCGAGGCTGGGACCAAAACGATTGGGCCGTCAAAGAATTTCCTACTGCAGAAAAACTAAATGCATGTTCGGGAAATTACTACGTGATGCTGAAACGGGTCGACGGCCATGCCATCCTTGTCAATCAACGGGTCATGGATGCCGCCGGTATTACAAAAAACACACCTGATCCTGCGGGCGGATTTATTATCCGGGATACCCAGGGAAACCCAACCGGCGTTTTGGTCGATAATGCCGCTTCCCTTGTGAAAAAAGTGATGCCCGTTCCGACACGTGAAGACGACAGCCTGGCGCTGGAACTCGCCATGAAGTCATGCTTGGAGTCCGGCCTAACATCCGTACATGATGCGGGCGTAGACCCGCAGAAAATAGATCTATATAAAAACATGTCCAAACGCGGCAGACTGACAACGCGAATTTATGCTATGCTGGACGGATCAAATCAGACTTTGATAGATGAATATTTTCAGAAGAAACGTGATACCGCCAATGTCGACAATTTTCTAAAAATTACATCGGTGAAATTGTACGCCGACGGCGCTCTGGGTTCACGCGGCGCGGCTTTACTTGAGCCCTACTCCGACGACGTTCAAAACAGCGGGCTTGCAGTTACCGATCCCGAAAAAATACAGAAGATCACAGAACGTGCCCTGGAAAGCGGTTATCAGGTTTGTACGCATGCGATTGGCGACCGCGGGAACAGAATGACATTGGACGCCTACGAGAAAGCTCTTCTGCGCACCAATATGTACGGTCTGGACAAACGTTTACGAATTGAACACGCGCAGGTTGTCAATGAATTTGATATCCTCCGTTTTGCGAAACTCGGTGTCATCGCATCCGTGCAGCCCACGCATTGCACGTCGGATATGTATTGGGCAGAGGATCGCGTCGGGCCAAAACGAATTCTCGGCGCCTACGCATGGCAGCGATTCCTAAAAAGCGGTGCGGTTATATGCAACGGTTCCGATGCGCCGGTGGAATCCAATAATCCATTGTGGGGATTTTATGCGGCCGTCACCCGCCAGGATCAACATGGATATCCCCAAGGCGGATGGTTCCCCGATCAGAAAATGAATGTATTGCAAGCCCTCAAAGGCTTCACGATCAATGCCGCATATGCGTCCTTTGATGAAGAGTTGAAAGGTTCACTTGAAAAAGGGAAACTCGCCGACCTGGTAGTTTTAGACAAAGACATTACATCAATCGATCCAAAAGAAATATTGAAAACGTCGGTAATCTTAACGATGGTCGGCGGTAAAATACTTTACCGGAAAACGCCATAGCTTGCGTGTGAAACGGAACTGACTTTTAGAGTGCCGATATTTAATAAAACGCCCAGTCGGTTAAACTAAAATCATCTTCAAGAGTCTAATCGTTTCGGGTTGCTCAAAACAGCATTTATTCTGCTCGCACACTCCCTGCCGAAACGTCTGTAACACGGCCGGCAAATTCGGAGCTTCACCTTGATTTTCATCAAAAAAAATCCCTTATTTGTTGCCGATAATTACATAAACTCTGATCGTAATGAAAATTAGAATCCGAGCCGGAGATTCCCTGCTCATCATCATTCGTACTCCGCAACTCAGCAGTTCACAAAAGCTGTTATTATTGGGTATTCTATTTTCCGTTATCATAAATCTTTTCATGATTTTCTCATTAAAATTTATCATCAAAGATGAGGTCGCACCGATCAAACCTTTGTCCAACGACGAGAAGATGGTGATTCTGAATTTGATGGAGGACAAGGAAATTGAAAAGGCAAGAGAGCTTCTGGAAAACCCCAAGGCCAATGAAATCAAGCCCGACGATGCAAAAATCTTATCCGATCGCGATTCCAAAAACGATTTAATGGATATTCCCGACCACTTAAAGAACTCAAAAAGCGTGGCTGTGGTTGAGAACAAAGAGTCCGCGGCAAAAGACGACATCGGCGAGGATACCAAGACTGAAAAAACTGACGAGGATCGATTTCAGAATAATCAGGTTGTACAACCCGTATTTCCATTCTTAAAAAAATCGGACGGTAAATCCGTTAGAGAACAAATCACCGGGGAGGCGGAAGTTCCGTCCCAGGGTTTTTTGTATGAACTGAGTTCGTATAAATGGGAATTTGCCCCTTACATGCTGAAGTGGAAGAATAAGATGGTGAACAAATGGTATGATATTACATCGAAGATCTTTTTCAGTCCTTTTGCAAAACTGGGCAGTATGCGTATTTATGTCAAAATGAACCGGCAGGGACAATTGCTGGAATCGCACGTGGTCGATTATGATTGTGATAAATCATTTGTCACCCCGGCCTATGCCTCGGTTGTGAATTCATTCCCTCTCGACCCGCTCCCGCCGGCCTTTCCAGAAGATATGTTAGAAACAACCTGGACCATTACAATTACCAATTAGCAATGAATGATGATCAATGAAATCTGTCTTGCATCTTTTATACCTTCGATATAAAAGATATTATCAATACCCGTAGGAATCATTCGGGCCAACACACACTTCTGTTTGGTATGGCCTTGAATAAGAATTGGCCGAATCGGGAGCAAGAATACCCATGACCACGTCGTACTTTTGTTTTAATAACGAGTCCGGCGATGATATATCACATCCAAAGCCCAAGAAAATTATTGTAGAAAGAATATAAGCTGCTTTATACTTTTGAAATTTCATTGATTGTTCAGCTGTAAGTTGATTTTTACCTACTCTTTCCTCGCAAATGAATCGCAACAAATTTTTTAATTGTACTATTATACGAACCGAAAACTCCAACTATTTTTTCTCCATTAATATTCGAGCGTTCTTCTATGCTCATTTCCTCTAGCTGATGCTCAAATTTGAGAAACTCATTGGATTCGCTGTAGCCACCGCAAGGTTGAAAAAACGCGCCATATTCTTTTGAAATTGCTCTGACTTCCCACGTTACGTTCACTGTATCGTCACGAGTTGTGTCAAGCGATCCTTGTTGAAAAAAAACCAAAGGCGTCACACCATCTGTAAAAACATAAGTCATGACTTCACCAAAATTATTGTCTAGCTTATTTTTGAACATATAATAATATTGATTGGAATCCGCATAAAAATTAGCCGTAAGAACCGTATCAATTCCACCGGCCGAGTATTTATACAGCGTGTCAGAAGCGATACTTGTAATATGTACATTACCGGGGATTTTAGTTGATGCGGTAAACTCTCTCCCGTCACTTTTCTCAACATTCAAGGCATAAGAAATATTCGGCATTACATGAAGTTCGTTATTTACATCACGATAAATTCCATGACCGACATAGGTCAATGTTATGGTTTGACCATTTCCTGAAATTTGTACATTGGCTGACTCGTCGAATGAATAATAATTAAAATAATACTGGCGTGTGCAAAATATTAATTCAAACAATGCCGTATCCTTTACACCTTCGATATTATAAATATTATCTATGTCCGTAGGAATCATTCGGCCAACAAACACCTCTGTTTGATAGCTTCGTGTAAAGGAATTCGCTGAATCAGGAGCCAATATCCCCATTACAACATCATATTTATGTTTTAGAAGTGAATCAGACGATGTAAGATCACATGATTGGCATGAAATCATTATTAATGAAAGCAGGCATAACAATATATCCTTGATGAGTTTCATAAGACCTTTTTAATTTTTAAGAATAAAAAAATTGACCTCTCGGCAGAGTGATTTTATTTTAAATTAATTACGAGCAAAACCAAGTTTCCACGTCATGTGCTTGAGACCTTTGTTAACTCCATTAGTGACTGCGTTATCTGTGTTGATTACTTCAACTCCATTGCTTGTTTTGAATTTCATGTCATTGAAATTAGCCGTCACAACCGATTTTTCATACCTGTCATCTTGATCCCATAATGTCTCACTTTTTACTTCGTACCTCACTTTGGCGTCATAGATGCTATTGTTAAAAACACTGTAGGCATCGTAGTTGCGTTCTTCACCGTTGTACTTCGTTTAATAATCACTCTCAGATAAATTACTCGGATTAATACGATTATCATTCCGACGAACTAGTTTGCCTGCGTCATTATCGTCTTCCCATGGCAAAATTACGGTCGCATAGCCGCCTGCTGCCCGATTATAATTATAGAGAAATCCACTCAAAGCAATTTGCCTACCTATACAATAAGACACTGAAAACGAGGAAATTGCATAAAAATATTTTGAGTTTTTCGTGAAGCTCGTCACAAACATTTGTTTTTTTACGCTTATAGAATAAAAAACTTTCTAAACATTTCGGCTTTATTATCCTAAAGGAATCAGATCATTGCCATAGCACTTACCAGCTCCTAACCATAAGACGGCTAAATCCATGAAATTGCATAAAAATATTTTGAAATTTTTTTGAAGCGCTCGATAGTTTTTTTACTTACGTAAGAAAATATTTTTGTCTCAGCAAAGGCTTTTAATGAAACAGGAGCGTTTTTGAGGTGTTAAATTCTAATGGCGGGATTGGTGAAAAGAAAGTTTAGATTTGAAACAAATGGTGACTTGAATTTAAAAATTCAAATGAAGCATTAGGAAAAGTAATGATCATCGTTCATTATTTCATTGTTTACTCAATATTCATTAACAAAATCCGTTACTAATTTATAGAATCTTTCGGGATTTTCGTGATGAATCCAATGTCCGGCGCGTTCAACCATTTCAATGCGCGCTTTCGGAAAATGTTTTTTGATCAGGCTTTCATCTTTTTTAAGATGATATTGAGAGTTTTCCCCGCCTATAAACAAAGTCGGCCCCTTGAATTCATGATAATCATGCGCTTTGAAACGGACGATCTCATGTTCCGCAAAATGCTTGAGGGCGGGTAAATTAACACGCCAGGACAGCACGTCATGATGCCGAACGAGATTGGTTACGACAAATTGCCTGACTTCCCGATTTTTTATTTTGTTTCCCAGCGCCAGTTCAACCTGTTTTTTTTCTTTAAACTGCGCGAGATTTATGTCTTGCATAGCCTGGATGATCTCTGTGAGGCCGGTTCCATACGATCGCGGCGCGATATCCTCCACGATAAGCGAATTCAACATCGCAGGATGATAGAATGCGTAATTCATTGCAACGTAGCCGCCCATCGAATGTCCAATCAAGTAAAACGGTTTATGTATATGTTCGTCTATAAACGTTTCAAGATCTTCCCGCATGGACACGATTGAATGCACCGGATCGTGAGGCGACACGCCGTGGTTACGGAGATCAGGAATAAGCAGATGAAAACGGTTGCTCATTCGCCGGGCAATCGTATGCCAATTGCGCTCCGACCCAAGAAGGCCGTGCAAGATCATTACCGTTTTCCTGTGGCCCTTGCCGTACTCAACATAATGAAGTTTCATTACTACAGGAATTTTAATTCGAGCTTGTAATCTGTTATATTAAAATGAAAGATAGTATATTCGTCTGTCATTTCAAATCCAATTTATATGCCTAATTCAAAACACATCGTATTCATTCACGGCTTTGCCGATATTTCAAAGCTGTGGTATCGTTCCCGATCGTTTTTTGAATCTCATGGTTTTATCATACACTTTTATAATTATCGGACCATGGAGAATAGTCTCGACATTCCGATGATTGTTAACGGATTGATAAAATTCATAAATGAAAACGTTGGGCAGTCTGATTACCAGATTTTTGCTCACTCACAAGGCGGATTAGTCGCTGAATGGCTAGATCTATTTGAAAACGATAAAAGGCTTAAACGTATTATTACCATCGGCACTCCTTTTCAAGGAAATGCTTTACCTCTGATTGCGCCAAAAAGCATTCTGAGGCATCTGCCGGTCGGCCGAAAGCAGATTGCTGATCTCGCATGTATGAGCTTGATCCTCTCCGCGCTCATCCGCTCGCGGGTCGAAGGCCGCCCTGACCAAACGCCTTATATTTCTCTGATAACTCATTCCTCAGCCATGCCAAAAATCCAAAGCGACGGAATCGTTTCCGTCTGTTCCGGGAACAGGAATGCGGAGTATTATGTGTTCAATGAAGACAAAATTCAGTATCTACCGCCGGCCAAACCGACGGTTCTGACTTATGTGAAATCAAATCACTGGCCATTCACCACGGTTCGTTTACTGCAGCCGGCCAGGCTGCCAAATTCATTCTCGACGATTCTTCTTGCGGCTTTCAATGGCGAAGCAATCATTCCGTATGATGCTTTTGAACCCTCACAATACGTATTCGTTTTCCCGAAAAAACTAAATGAAGTAATCCGAGTTGCTTCTGATCTCAAAAAAATAAATTCCCGTCCAGCTCAGAACGGGAATTATTTGATTGTTTACTATAGTTTGAAAGGCGGCGAACCGCTTGTCAGGATTGGAGACCAATCCCTTCGGCTTCAATCTGGAAAATTCACATACCTTTTCGATCCCGAATTTCTTAATACAAAAACATAGGCTTTTGCATCACGTTGAATATTTTCGGGCGATAGTTTTCCACGTCATACAATTCTTTAACGTCCACGATCCTTTTGCCCTGCGTGATCGTATCAACAGGAACCACCGTGTATTTGCCGTCGCACAATGCGGTCAGAAGTCCAAATTGTTTTTTCTTGAGCATGTCGACGGCCAGCCCGGCATAACTCATTGCGACCATCCGGTCCAACGCGTCGGGTTCGCCGCTGCGCATCAGATAGGCAAGTGATTGATAAATTATGTGCGTGCCGGTGATTTTTTTTATTATGTCAGCTGTGATTTCTCCGATACCGCCTAATTTTTTGTGTCCGTAGGCATCCTCTTCCCCGGACTCGATGATCGTCCCTTCGATCATTTGTGCGCCTTCGGATATCGTCATAATCGCATAATTGCTAGGATTCGTATTCTTATCTTCCATCAGTAATCTGGACAATCGTTCCGGGTCAAAGGGAACTTCCGAAATAATCGACCGGTCGGCATTGGCTAAGAGCGCCGATATCAAAGACGTTTCGCCGGAGTTTCTTCCAAAAAGCTCAACCACTGCAATTCGCTCGTGCGATCCGGCCGGCGTACGCAGCATTTGAATAAAGTGCACCGAACGCGTTACCGCCGTCGAAAAGCCGATGCAGTAGTCGGTGCCATTCACATCGTTATCCATGGTCTTAGGTATGGCCAAGACAGGAAATTTCTCTTTGTTGAGCCGCACGGAATAACTCAGTGTGTCATCACCGCCAATCGTCACCAGCGCATCGATCTTCAAGTGATCCAAAACTTTAAGAACGTGGGGTGTAAAATCCACTTTAGCCGTTTCTTCAAGTTTGTCATAACTGGCATCGCGTAAGAAAACAGGGATATCATTTTTATTAACTTTACCAGGATTAGTTCGAGATGTGTGCAGTACCGTTCCGCCGCTGCGATCAATGGTGCGGGTGTTTGATTTATTAAGTGGTAAAACCCACTGATCGGAATTTTCAGGTTCATTTAGATTATATCGTAAAAGTCCGCCCCAGCCCTTTTTGATACCTATAACTTCATACCCTTCGTTAATTGCGTCGTACACAACGGATTTAATGCACGGGTTGAGTCCGGGAACATCGCCGCCACCTGTCAAAATACCTATACGTTTCATACATCTCCTTTAAAATATTGTTACAACGTAATTTACGTAAATCAAACTATTTTAAACAAGAGGAAAATCTGCAAAAACATCATTTTTTTTCAATAAACTGAATTTTTTTCTTGCTTTTTCTGCAATGCCATGTTAACTTGAAGTCCCCACAAAAGAAGTTACCCCCTAACTTCTTGGCTACGATAGAGACCCAAGGACTAACCTCCTTGGGTTTTATTTTTTCTTCTTTTTAAATTCTTGACAGTGGAGAAAAAACTAAATATATTCATTTCACACTTATCAAGATCCCTTCATTGTTGTCAGCCCTATATGTGATAGTTCTAATATTACGGACGCTGTATGTAGTTACGCCATTCTTTTTATTTAAGTAAGAGGATTTTACGTTTATGAGCATGAGCAATGACTCCGAACAGACAAACAAACAAAAACTGCATTTGCCTGACAAAGAAACCGTTAGGAGGGATTTTTTGCGGACTCTTTTTGGCGGCGGTTTCTTGTTATGGATCGGGGCATTCCTCTATCCCGTTTTCCGCTACTTAAAACCGAGAGAAGAGGAAGATACTTCCAATCAGATCCAATCTGTGATTGTAGGCAAAGTGGCAGATTTTACGACCAGCCGCGCCAAGTTGGTAAGATTCGGAACTAAACCGGTGTTGGTTCTGAAAAACGACCATGGGGAAATTGTTGCTTTTGGAGCCACTTGTAAACATCTCGGCTGCACGGTTCAATACCTTCCTGAAAAAAACAATATTTTCTGCGGTTGTCACGGCGGCGTCTATGATCTTACCGGAAAGAATATTTCCGGACCACCTCCTGCGCCTCTTGATAAATACAAGGTTGTGACCAACGGCGAAGATATAGTAGTATCTAGAGCATAATGCGATCAAAACATCTTGAAACCCCATTAATCCAACAAATCATACTATGAGCCAACACGATCATCCAAATTCACTCAACGACCCTACGACGGAATTTCTGCCGAAATTCATCCGTGAACGTTTTGACTTAGGCTGGATCATTGCTTTTTTTAAACACAAGCAAGTACCTGTCCATAAACACTCTGTTTGGTACTATATGGGCGGGATCGCGCTTTTCCTTTTTATTGTTCAGGTCATAACCGGCATCCTTTTGATGGTTCATTATAACGCAGGTGAACCGCACGCGAGCGTGATGGCGATCATGTCGCAGGTTGATTTCGGATGGCTTATTCGGTCAACGCACAGTTGGTCAGCGAATTTGATGGTCTTAGTGGTATTCATCCACATGTTCAGTACTTTTTTTATGAAGTCTTATAAGTATCCGAGAGAAATGACATGGATGACCGGATTCATGCTGCTGGCTATCTGCCTCGGATTCGGCTTCAGCGGTTACCTGCTTCCGTGGGATCAACTGGCTTACTTTGCCACGCAGATCGGCATCAAAACCAACGAAGCTATTCCTGTAGTTGGACCGTTTATTGCAGATATGATGCGCGGCGGCAAGGAACTTGGGACACAAACCATCGAACGGTTTTTCGCTTTGCATGTTTGGGTCTTGCCGCTAATGTTCATCGGCATCCTCGGTTTGCATTTGCTTTTTATTCAGTTACAGGGAATTCACGCCCCGCAGTTCTTCGAAAATCTTCCCCCTGAAAAAAAGAAATTCATGAAGTTCTTTCCGGATTTTGCCATAAAAGATATCTATGTCTGGCTGCTCGTGATGAATTTTCTTGGATTGCTCGCCGTGATGTTTCCTTGGGAACTCGGAAAAGAAGCCGACCCGCTTGCCCCGGCCCCGATCGGAATAAAACCGGAATGGTATTTTCTCGCAATGTTTCAAGTACTCAAGCTGTTTCCTGCACATGTTGGCCCGATCGAAGGCGAACTTGTCGGTATTTTATTATTCTCCGTTGTCGGCGTTTTATGGGTAGCGATTCCTTTTATAGACTCCCCCAATGCGCCGGCGTGGCGTTCCCGCGCGGTCTATTATTTCGGCATCGCGCTGTTGGCCGGTATAATCATTTTCACGATGTGGGGCCACTATTCTGATTGAGACCAATTCTGAAAACAGTTTTCAGATAAAGAAAGGATAAATTTCATGTTAGAATTTCCTGTATGGAATGTAAACGGCATCGGCGGCGGATGGTTGATCGGTATAATCGCAACGCTGCACGTCTATGTTGCGCAATTTGCAATCGGCGGGGGGTTGTATCTGGCTGTAACTGAATACATTGCATTCAAGAATAATGACCAGCCCCTATTAGATTATATTCGAGGATTTTCAAACTTCTTAATGCTCCTGACGACAGTGTTCGGTGCTTTAGGAGGCGTTGGAATTTGGTTTGTAGTTGGCAATGTAAATCCAACGGGAATTTCCGCGCTTATTCATAATTTTATGTTTTTTTGGGCCATCGAATGGGTGGTTTTTCTTGTTGAAATATCGATTGCGTTCTTTTATTACTATTCCTGGGGAAAAGTTTCGAAGAAGTTCCACCTCCAGCTGGCGTGGCTTTACTACGGGATTGCCTTCATGTCGCTCGTGGTTATCAACGGCATATTGACATTTATGCTTACGCCCGGCGACTGGATCACAACCGGTAATATCTGGGATGCTTTTTTCAATCCGTCATATCTGCCTTCTGTAGTTCTGAGAACGGTCATTACGTTTGCTATTGCGGGCGTATTTGCGATCGTAACGTCGTCGCGCATTAAAGAAGAGGCGATGCGGGTTCGGATGCTGCATTATTCAGCCAAATGGCTGATGCCGTCATTCTTCTTACTTCCATTTATCGGTTATTGGTTTTTCAGTTCTTTGCCCGAAAGTGTAGCAAGTCTGGTTCTTAGTGGGATTGCAAACATCGGATCGGGCAACCTTTCCATTCTCACGCGTCTTTTGCTTCTGGTCATGCTTCTGTCCGTCACCATATATCTCGTGAGCCTATTAGGACCATATTTTAATCCGAAAATGTTTACGTTCGGGTTTAGTATTGCGATCCTTGTTCTGGGCCTTTTCGTTACGGGCGCTACGGAAAGTATTCGCGAAATGCTCCGCAAGCCATACGTGATCTACGATTATCTTTATTCAAATGGGGTTCGAAAATCCGTAGCCGCCGATTCGTCCAATTACAACATTATTATGCATAACAAATGGATTGCGGAAAAGACCATTACGCCGGAAAATCAGAAGATAGTTGGAGAAAAAATATTTCGTGTGCAATGCCAAAGCTGCCACACGACAACAGGATACCGATCCATGGAGGATCTTGCCTCTGGCTGGGAGCGGGACTTTATTTACCGGCGCCTGAGCGCGCTCACGGCAACCGGCATCATGCCGCCCTTTATGGGAAATGATGAGGAAAGACGCGCGCTTGCTGAATACATCGGCGACATAGTTAAAGCTAAACCGCTCGTCGCGGAAATAAAATAGATTTTTTCATACACGATCCCGTGTCAATGTCTGATAGGCTCGCACACTGTTAACTTCTTTTCATCAGAAGGAATATCCAAAATGCCCGATCAATTACCTATCCCCAGTCCCGATGTAATACCCGTTCCGGGTGATATCGGCATGATCCTGTTTCTGCTGTACCTGACGTTTTTTATCCATGTCGTGCTGATGAATATACTAGTCGGAGGAACTTTTCTCACGTTTGTCTCAGAAATGATTTCAAAGTTCAGTTCCAACGAACAAAAACGCTCGCTGCACGAACATTTATCGGAGAAATTAGGGCACATCATGCCGTTTATGGTGTCGATGACCATTACATTCGGCATTGCGCCATTACTATTTGTCCAGGGAATTTACGGGCAGTTTTTTTATACATCCTCTGTGTTGATGGCAACCGTATGGTTGTCCGTCGTTCTGCTCATTCTCATCGGCTACTACAGTTTATATTTTTACACACGCGGATTTGAAAAATATAAGAATCGCCGGTATATATTTATTTCGATCAGTATGGTCATGTTTGCCGTCGTGGCATTTATTTATGTCAATAATCTTACGCTGATGCAAACCCCGCAAAAATGGTTGGCGATTTACACTAATACCAACGGATCAGGCTGGTATTTAAATACAGACGATATTACTCTTATCCCCCGTTATCTGCATATTGCGCTTTCTGCAATTGCGGTTTCCGGCTTGCTGGTATTGTATCTGGGCATGCGTGAAAAGACTAATGAACAACTCAAACCATTTGCCATCCGCTGGGGCGCAATATGGTTTGTCATTCCAACTCTCCTTCAGATCGGTGTTGGGTTTTGGTTCTACTATGCGATTCCAGAAAACCTGAGATCCATTTTTTCGCACGGAACGCCCGGAACCTTATTTCAATTATCTCATGTTCTGTTTGTGGTCGGAACCATTTGTATCACCCTGTCTGCGATCGGCAAACACAAGAAAATGACTGCATGGCTGGGCATTATTACTGTGCTCCTTGGTATATTAGGAAAAATAATTAACCGCGATCAATTACGTCAGGCTTATTTGCGTGAAGTGAATTGGACTTTCGACGTTCTTAAGACTGCTCCTCAATACGATGTGATCACGCTGTTTTTTATTTCTCTATTAGCCGGAATCGGATTGCTCATTTGGGTATTAAGAAAATATCAAAAAGAAGTAAAAGCCAACTCTCCGAAATAAAATCGAAAAGAATAAGTACAACATCCTTTGCGTATATTAGTCCAAGTTGGTCAATAGACGCAGTAGTTCGTATTTACAATAACTATCGGCAATCTGTCCTTAAACATATGTACTAACCAACCAAAATGGTAAGATTATGATAAAACTCATTGGACTGACGATTCTTATCTTGCAGGCGAGCATGGTACTAGCTCAAGCAAGTGCACAAGACCATACCCCTTTTAAGCTGACCCTTAACCATTTAGCTCTTTCAGTGAAGGATGTAAATCGTTCCGCTGACTTTTATGGTAACATTTTAAACCTTCAGGAAACAACAAATAGAACAAAGATGGACGGTATTAGATGGTTCTCTTTGGGAGAAGACAAAGAGTTACATCTTATTTCGATTCTTAAAGAAAATGTTGCAGTAAACAAAGCAGTCCATCTTGCATTAACTACAACTAACTTTGATTCTTTTGTTAAAATGCTTGAGAAAATGAATGTGGTTTATTCCGACTGGCCAGGAACACAAAACAAAATCTCTATCAGAGCAGATGGAATCAAGCAGATATATTTTCAAGACCCCGATGATTATTGGGTTGAAGTAAATAGCGCGGCTCAGAAATAGTCTTTTTCGGTCAGACTGCCGACAACATTGACCCGATTGTTCGTTTCGCCGCTCCGGGACGCGGCTTCGCTGATCCCGCAGACGTTAAGAGCAAGATTATGACTGCGGTGCGACGCCAAGCCGGCTGCATGATATAAACAAAAGAAAAAAACTTACGTACAGTTTAAATAAATAAAACAGTCCAATATGGGAAAATTAGCAAAAATAAAAACGAAAGAAACCAATGCCAACGTAGAAGATTTCATCAATAATATAAAAGATGAACAAAAGCGTAATGACAGTTTTCTTTTACTCAAATTAATGAAAAAGGTCAGCAAGGAAGAACCGAAAATTTGGGGCAGTTCAATCATTGGCTTTGGAAACAAAAGATATCAAAGTCCCACTACCGGACGAGAAGTTGACTGGTTTAAAATTGGATTTTCTCCCCGTAAAGCGAACCTCTCATTACATCTTGTTTTGAATTTGACAACTTATGCTGCCTCGCTCAAAAAATTGGGGAAGCACAAGACAGGAGTTGGCTGCGTTTATATCAATAAGCTGGATGATATTGACCTCAAGGTTTTGGAAGAATTGATAAATGCTGCATTAGAAGGAAAGTGACAAAGACGTCGGAGTGTTAGGCCCCCCCAGAACCGTCGCGCGACCATGTTGTTCCCTTAATCTTTCCACCCATTCTCACCGCCCTAACGGAACCCCGCTTTCAATAATCATTGCGTATTAAACCGGATTGAATTAAATTTTCAGCCGTCAGTAATAAATTACCTGAATGGCATAAAAATAATAATAGGAGATTTATGAAACGATTCACTTTAGGCCTCGCCATTTTGCTCATGTTCGCCATGGTAGGATGCGCGAAGATGGCGGACAACAAGGACTTTGTTTTTCAAACGGAACAATTCGCCGATTTGAAAATCATTCGTTACCAGGTACCGGGATTTGAGCAATTGACCCCGAAACAAAAAGAAATGGTGTATTATCTTTATGAAGCCGGATTGTCCGGAAGAGAGATCATTTGGGATCAGAATTACAAAAATAATCTATTGGTTCGCCGAACATTGGAAGCAATTGTAGCCAACTACAAGGGCGACCGGAATACCGAAGATTTCAAAAAATTTATGGTGTACACCAAACGGCTTTGGTTTTCAAACGGTATTCACCACCATTACGGAAGCAAAAAATTTGAACCCGGTTTTTCGGCGGATTACTTTGTTGAACTTGTTAAGAATTCGCCCGGTACGTACCCATTGGCAAAGGATGAGACCGTAGATCAGCTCATCGCTAAACTGACTCCGATCCTTTTTGACCCAAACGTTGATGCCAAACGGGTCAATCTTGATCCTAAAGACGATATTATCAAAACGTCCGCAATGAATTTCTACGAAGGACTAACCCAGAAAGAGGTCGAAGACTATTACGCAAAAGTCATTGATACAAAAGACCCGCGGCCTATTTCGTACGGATTAAACTCAAAACTCATAAAAGAGAACGGCGCTATCCAGGAAAGAGTCTGGAAGGTCGGCGGCATGTATTCTCCCGCGATTGAGAAAATAGTATTCTGGCTTGAAAAAGCAAGTTCGGTCGCAGAAAATGAAAAACAGAAAGCGGCGCTGGACAAATTAATCGAATACTACAAAACGGGCGATCTTAAGAAATTTGACGAATACAATATTCTCTGGGTCAAGGACACGGAATCCATGATCGACGTGAATAACGGATTCATAGAAGTATACGGAGATCCATTGGGCTATCGGGGCGCATTTGAGTCCATTGTATCGATAAGAGATATGGAAGCCAGCAAGCGCATCGATGCGATCAGCAGGGAGGCGCAGTGGTTTGAAGATAATTCACCTCTGGCGCCCGAACATAAGAAGAAGAATGTTACCGGCATTTCGGCGAAGGTCATTACCGTCGTCGGTGAATCTGGCGACGCTTCTCCCAGCACGCCTATCGGCATTAACCTTCCTAACGCAAACTGGATCCGCAAAGAACACGGCTCCAAATCGGTCAATCTCGGTAATATTGTTTACGCGTATAACAAAGCTGCGGAAGGATCCGGCTCACTCGCAGAATTTGCTTATTCTCAGGAAGAAATAGATCGGGCGAAAAAATACGGCGCGCTAGCCGACAATCTGCACACCGACATGCATGAAGTCATAGGCCACGCTTCGGGGCAAATTAATCCCGGCGTCGGTACACCAAAACAGTCTTTGAAGAACTACGCGTCCACGATCGAAGAGGCCCGCGCAGATCTTGTCGGACTATACTATGTCATGGATCAGAAACTCATCGACATCGGAGTTATGCCCAATCTGGAGGTTGGCAAAGCGGCATACGACCGCAATATGCGTAACGGCTTAATGACGCAGCTTACGCGCCTGCAGCTGGGCGACGATATAGAAGAAGCGCATATGCGCAACCGCCAGCTGATCGCCAAATGGGTCTATGAAAAAGGGTTACCTGATAACGTGATCGAGAAAAAAGTCAGAGACGGAAAGACCTATGTTGTAATCAACGATTATGATAAGTTACGAAGCCTGTTTGGCCAACTGCTTAAAGAAACACAACGCATCACATCCGAAGGTGATTTCAAAGCAGCACAAAAACTGGTTGAAGATTACGGCGTCAAAGTTGACCGGGACCTGCACAAGGAAGTGAGGGAAAGATTCGACAAACTTAATATAGCTCCTTACGGCGGATTCATCAATCCAAGACTCATTCCCGTGATGCAGGGTGACAAGGTCGTCGACGTAAAGATAGAATATCCGGCCGATTTCACGGAACAGATGATGTATTACGCAAAGGAGTACTCATTTCTGCCGACGTTTAACTAATTAAGAACTGGTAAGGATTTATGATAACTCCTCGTTTTTCTAAACGGGGAGTTATTTGTTTTTTTGGCAGTGATTATTTAAAGGAGAAAAATGCATGTGTGCAAGAATAAAATCATTTTGGATCGTAGTCTTGCTGATCTTCGTTGGATGCCTTGGCGTTGAGAAAAAAGAATATACGATCAAACTGAAGGACGGCCAGTCCGGCACAGCCACGGTCAAATATATCAATATTTTCTCGAATGATGACGACGGAAAAGATGTTTCGTTCAAAGATTTCGGAGAATTAGTCAGCGATTACGTACAGGGCGATAAGATCGAAAGAGACTATCCGGGAATTCATGATATAAAGAAAAGGCTTTTTATTGAAAATAATACCGTATGCGGTGAAATTACGTTTGCGTTTGACAGCCTCAGCCAAGTACGATTATATCGATTTGAAGATGGACCTTTTATGTACTATGTCAATTCCGGATCGAGCCCGTCTGAAAAATTTGATGCAACTAACGGGAAGTTTGGCGGTGACATTATGCCTGTCATATTTTGGCATAAAAACGTGAAAGAACTGCAAATTAGGACGCGTGTAACAGAAGATGTCTCAGGCAGGCGAAACCTTGTTAACTGGTTCAAAATGTGGCAAAGCAACCGGGACGCGGTCAAGTGAAGGCGCTTTGCGGCGGTTTCTTTACCTGTCCTACCAAAGTGATAATGTCCTATTTAGCCAAAGTAGAAATGTCCTGATTTAAGGCGTACTATTACTCTCATTTGATGGGAGGTTGAGTATGTCAGGAGAGGACATTTTGAAAATGAGCAGTCGTGAGATTAAACG
>JAEUSK010000104.1 GCA_016787925.1 bacterium
GGCCTGGTCTATTTGTTCGGTGATTTATTCCTGTTGGTGGGAATCATTGTATTCATGTTTACTCTCGACACGAAACTCACTCTTGTTTTGCTCGTTGTTCTGCCCATTATTTTTTACATGTCCATCATTTTTAAAACAAAAGTCAGGGTCAGCTATCGAGAAGTGCGCCTCAAGATCTCCGCATTAAATTCATATATTCAGGAAAATATTACGGGCGTTAGTACCGTTCAGATATTTAATCGGGAGAAAAAAAATTTTCAAAGGTTTGATGAACTCAACCATAGCCTCACGCAATCCCACGTTGACTCGGTATTTCATTATGCATGGTTTTATCCGGCAATTAACTTCGCCGGTTCAATTGCGATCGCGTTGTTATTATGGTATGGCGGCGGCGAAGTGGTGCAGAATTACATTTCAATAGGTACGCTGGTTGCCTTCATTGAGTATGCCCGTCTATTTTTCAGGCCGATTCAGGATCTGAGCGATAAATATAACATTCTGCAAACCGCCATGGCATCTTCAGAGCGGGTTTTCAAATTGATCGACACGCCCAGCCAGGTTCAACAAGATACAAGCCCGATTCCATTGGGGGACGTCAAAGGAATGATCGAATTTCGCAACGTATATTTTACGTATGACAGTAAACGTGTAAAATCTGATGCGGATGCAATTCTCAAAGACATCAGTTTTAAAGTAGAACCCGGACAGAGCTTTGCGCTGGTTGGAGCGACCGGCGCGGGAAAGAGCACGATCATAAATCTTGTTTCACGTTTCTACGATATCGAGCAGGGGCAGATATTGATTGACGGCAAGGATATCAGAAAACTGGATGAACTCGAATTGCGGCGAAATATTGCAGTGGTTCTTCAGGATGTGTTCCTATTCTCCGGAAACATCCTTGACAATATTCGTCTCGGGCGCACAGACATTTCGCGTGAAAAAGTCATCGAAGCGGCCAAAATGGTTGGAGCGGACCGGTTTATTTCGAAACTTCCGGAACAATATGATGAGCCCGTCAAGGAGCGTGGAAGCACATTGTCTGTAGGTCAGCGTCAACTGATTTCACTGGCGCGGGCTCTGGTGATCAATCCTAAGATTTTGGTGCTTGATGAAGCGACCTCAAGCATTGATACCGAAACGGAACAGATTATTCAGGATGCTATCGCCAAGCTAATGATAGGACGAACGTCGGTTATCATAGCGCATCGTTTATCCACCATTCGTCACGTAGACCAGATTATCGTTATGCATAAAGGCCGGATTCGCGAGCAGGGAACGCATGAGGAGTTATTAACCCAAGGCGGGATCTACTATAAATTATATCAGCTTCAATATAAAGACCAAGAGAGATTTAACCGGTTTCAAAATGTGAACTCTTAACTCTCATTGGCACAGTGTCAGAGGATTCGATGTTGCTTTCCGGTATATGACAGGGTAGCGAAAAAGAAAATAACGAGCCTTTCCCCAATTCACTTTCCACATTGATCCGGCCGTCGTGTTGCTGGATGATCTCTTTGACAAAAGCCAATCCTAATCCTGTTCCTTCAACGTCTTTTACATTCTTGTCGTCTTTTGCCCGGAAAAATTTTTGGAAAAGATGGCTCAGATTCTCTTTTGATATACCATAACCCGTGTCCCGAACTTGTACGATCACGGAATTCTTGATGTGTTTGACAGAAATAGTAATGACGGAATATTCTGGACTGTATTTGACCGCATTTGAAAAAAGATTCAGAACTACTTGTCCGATCAGATCGGGGTCCACTAAAACGAGTGGGGGCGAATCGGCAAAATCCGTGACTACGCGAATATGTTTTATACTGGCAAGATGAGAGTTAACGGCAAGCACGTTGGAAATGACCGTCACGATATCTACCGGGATTTTGGTAAGTGACGTCTGGCCGCTTTCGATACGGCTGATATCGAGAAATTTATTGATCAATTCCGCCAGCCTTCCGGATTCGTACCGAATAATATCGATATATTCCTTCTTCGTTACCGGCGGCAATTCGGGATCTTTCAATATTTCACTGAAACCGGCAATGGATGTAAGGGGCGATCTCAGTTCGTGGGCGACGACATGAACAAGTTCCGTTTTCAGTTTATCGACTTCTTTTTCTTTTGTGATATTACGTAATACGATCACGATCGCGATCAGTTCAAAATTGTCCATGACCTTTGAAGCATGCGCGGCCAGAACTATTTTTGAAGGATTATTTTCGGGGTGAATTTCGATCTCTTCTTTAAAGATCTCAATTGCAGCGCTTTCCTTGGTCTTGGCGGTAAGAAATTTCAGTTCCGGAAAGAAAAAAGTGAGGGAACACCCGTGTACATCTTTTTCTTTGACATTAAACCAATCTTCAATAACGTCATTGAGTAAAAGGATTTCGTCCAGCGCGCTGACCACGATGACCCCGTCGGCAATATTTCGGAGAATCGCTTCGGTCTTTATTTTTTCCCGTATGATTTCATTGATATTGATCTGATAAATGCGTTTAAGTTCCAGCGTCATGTAATTAAAAATACGAGAGAGCTGAATTATTTCTTCGCTGCTCTGCACGCTGACCTTGTGGTCAAAGTTGCCGCGCGCAATTTCTTTGGCGCTTTCAATAAACTGTTTGATAGGATTGGAAATTTCCTGCGCGGTAAATTTGGCTGTGAGATAGGAAATGATCAAGGCAAAACTGACCGGGATCAGGAAAATTAAGAAAAAGTTGTACGATATTTCCGAGAGTTCCAGCCAGCGCATTATTAATTCAATAATGCTCAGCGTGGCAAGCATAACGGGAAATATGATCAGGAATATCCGGTTAAAGATGCTGAGCGAGCGTATTCTTCTGCGGAATTTTTTGCGTTGATCCGGCATACGATTTCAGGATAATAAAAAAATACCCCGACGGAGCCGGGGTTTAGGTCATTCTTTGAATATTTTTTCAAGTTCGCTGACTAACTCATCCCGTTTTGCTTTTGATATCTCTCTTCCTTTCAGCGGGAAGTTCGGGATTGTCCTGGCAAGTTTTCTTAATTTAACAACGGTAAATGAGTGGTAATCGTCTGTAGGTTTGGTTAACTTTTTCTTTTTGAGTATGGATTCGCCTTTTTCTACCGATTTGAACAGATCCCTTTGAGCCAGCGTAATTAAATCATTTTTTTTTTACTGCCGCTACGGTCTTCGTAGGGCATCGCATCGTCTTCGTATACGATGGATTCGGTCATCGCATCAGGCCTCGGTATGATATGTACCGAAACTATTTGTCCTACGCGCCGGGCCGCGGCTTCGCCGGCCGCAACGGACGCCTGAACGGCTCCAACTTCGCCGACCACTTTAATGGTGACCATGGCTCCGTCAGTGATTTCCTTGCCTATCAATCTTACATTGGAGGCTTTGATCATCGCGTCTGCGGCTTCGATTGCTCCAACCAGCCCCAAGGTTTCAACCATGCCTAACGCACGTTCTTCCATAATCGGTTCCTTCTTAAAATTCGGTTAGGCGCCTTTTTTCGGAAGAATCATTTCTACTTCCGGGTGCGGTCTCGGGATGACATGCACGGAGACCAATTCGCCGACCTTTTCCGCAGCCGCAGCGCCCGCGTCCGTTGCCGCTTTCACGGCGCCGACATCGCCGCGCACCATGACCGTCACGTATCCGCCGCCGATTTTTTCTTTTCCGATCAGTTCAACCTTAGCGGCCTTTACCATTGCATCCGCCGCTTCGATCGCCCCAACCAGGCCTTTCGTTTCAACCATTCCTAGTGCATCAAGTGCCATTGTCAATCCTCCTAAAGAAAAATTAAGTTATATGTGTCAGGATAAAATACGTGAATTGGATAATTACGCCGCCCGGATAATGTGAGTAACAAAAAAAGGTTAAGGAAATATCTTATGAAAGTCAATTATATTTTTCTGCCTTGTCAAGCCAAAATAGAAATGTCCGGTTTCTACCAAAGTAGAAATGTCCGGTTTTCATGTTGTCAACCAACCCGAGGGTTGGTTGTAACATTCATAGAATTTCATTGGGCGATTGGTAATTTCAGTGTATCGTAGGAACT
>JAEUSK010000105.1 GCA_016787925.1 bacterium
AGTTCCTACGATACACTGAAATTACCAATCGCCCAATGAAATTCTATGAATGTTACAACCAACCCTCGGGTTGGTTGACAACATGAAAACCGGACATTTCTACTTTGGTAGAAACCGGACATTTCTATTTTGGCTTGACAAACCCTAAAAAAAAATTGACTTTCAAGAGTTCAGTCTCTATATTTTTAACCGACTTTTCAAAATCTCAATTCTTGTTGATTACTGCACTAAAAACCCGCCACGGGGTTATTCCAGTAATGAAAGTTTGCAACAAAATACCAATCTAATTGAAGGAGATGAACATGTCTGACAGTCAATCATCCGGAGGGCAGGGAGTCAAATTTAAACCATTTGTCGCTGCGGAAACTTCGATGGCGGAGTTTACTCTGCGCGCTTTGATCATAGGCCTTGTCATGAGCGTTGTATTGGGGGCGGCCAATGCCTATCTCGGTCTGAAAGCCGGTATGACGATCGCAGCAACTTATCCCGCGGCTGTTATCGGTATGGCCCTTCTGCGTATTATGAAAGGAACGATCTTAGAAGAAAACTTTGCCCGAACCGTAGGATCGATTGGTGAATCGATTGCGGCTGGAGCAATTTTTACGATCCCTGCATTTTTTATTGCCGGCATCTGGCTTGAATTTGACACCGTTCAAAATTACCTGATTGCTTCCGCGATTATGTTTGCCGGCGGTGTATTAGGTATTATGTTTGTCGCATTACTTCGCCGCGTCATGGTGGAGGATGTGGAACTGCCATTTCCGGAATCAGTCGCAGCGGCGGAAATTCACAAAGCGGGCCGCAGCGGCGGCACCGGCGCGAAGTTTCTTTTTGGCGCCATGGGCGTCGGCGCGCTTATCCAGGTCTTGGGACAACTGAAGTTTTTTGCTACGTCGTGGGAACACTTTCTTTCGTTCGCTAAAACGGCGATACCTTTGCGCGCCAGCGGGAATGCGACAGCGGAAGGCGGAATGGTATTGAGTTCGCCCGGCGTAAGCCCGGCATACATTGGCGTTGGATATATCATTGGGCCGAAACTTGCATCGCTTAACTTCAGCGGCGGACTACTCGCATGGGGGCTTCTGGTTCCGATCATTACTTATTTCTTGGCTCCGTCACTTATGCCGGCGTTATTTCAGGCAGGTCAATTGCCGGACGAAGCTTCCTGGATCACGATGTCAACCAATGTTTGGAAATTTATTGTTCGTCCGATTGCGATCGGCGGCATGTTGGTCGGCGCCGGTTATACACTGTTTAGAATGCGTAACAGCCTTATCACCGGTATTAAACGTTCCGTCAGCGACGTGAAAAAGGCGGCTACCGGCGGACAAACAGCGATCCGTACTGAACAGGATATTAAATTTAACTGGATCATTTTTGGAATATTGGCCTCCGCGGTTGCGACCTTTTTCATTTATTATTATTTTGCACAAGATGTTGTTGCCGCATTAGTCGCAACGGTTGTTATGATCGTTGCCGGATTCTTCTTTGCCGCCGTGTCAGGTTATTTGGTTGGAATTATTGGTTCCAGTAATAACCCGATCAGCGGTTTGACATTATCAACTTTGCTCGTTGCAGCGATCCTCATGGTCGCGCTTGGTATGAAGGGTATGACCGGCGTTGCGGCCGTATTAGGCGTTGCCGCGGTCGTATGCGTATCGGCAGCCGTTGCAGGTGAAATGTTGCAGGATCTTAAAGTTGGACATATCCTTGGCGGTACGCCATGGAAAATGCAGATGGGTGACCTCTTGGGCGTTCTTCTTTCTTCGTTTGTAATGTTTCTCCCGTTGGTTGTTTTACAGCAAGGCGATATTAATGCCGGCAGAATGGCCGATCCTCCATATGAAGGCGGATTTGGCGGCGCTAAATTACCCGCACCTCAGGCAAGTTTGATGGCTCTGCTGTCGCAGGGAATAGTTCGCGGCGATATGGCATGGCCGTTGATCATTGTCGGTATGCTCATGGGGGCCGCGTTCATTCTGATGCAGGTCAAAAGCCCGATGCTGGTCAGCGTCGGTATGTATCTGCCATTGGAAACAACATTTGCGATTTTCATCGGCGGCCTTATTAAAGGCGGTGTTGAAAGATTTAACGTAAAGAGAAACCATAACGACGCACAGAAAGCACGCGTTGAAAATACGGGCGTATTACTCGCTGCTGGACTCATTGCAGGAGAGGCGCTGGTTGGGCTGGTCTTTGCAACGCTCGCGTTTCTCGAAATTCCGCTGTTTGCGATATTCCAGCAGCCTTCATTTATTACCAGTCTGGCTGTGTTTGCGTTCATTACATTCATACTTATTCAGATTCCGATAAAGAATGCAGGTAAACCGGATGAACCGGCGCCACCGTCGGCCGTATTTTAGTATTTTAGTAATTCATAATTTAATGAATATATTTTTATAATTATTTTGCTACGTGTCTGAATGCAGGTTCAGGCACGTAGCAATTCTTTTTATAGGTTATGACAGAATCACAAGAAAAAACAAATTTACTGGAACTAACGCCGACGCGAAACGTTCAATGGGAGTCCGATGAAAATCAGCTGGTAGTATTATTGATCCCTAAGTTCAAGAACCGATTTACCGTGAAATACTTTGAGCCCTTGCTTGCCAAAAAACATTTCCGGCTTAAGTTGGATGCCTTCGGCAGTTTTGTATGGAATCAAGCGGACGGCAACGTCACGGTGATGGCTATTGGCGACAGGATGAAAGAACACTTCGGGGAAGCGGTCGAACCGGTATATGAAAGAGTCGGGAAGTTTATCCACATGCTTCAAAGGGAAAAATTCATAACGCTTAACCATCCGAAATAAATAAAAGTTGTTATGTGGAAAAAATGAAGGCCACAAAGACACAAAGCCAAAAAGCTTCACAAAGCCTATAGTTTTCTTTATAAAATACTTTGCGTCTTAGTGACTTCGTAGCAAGAACTTGTAACCTCCGTAACCTGAACACCTTATTTATCATTATAACCTAAAGGAATAAAACATGTCAGCAGCAATTGAAGGTTTAAAACCGGAACTGGTTTGGAAATATTTTGCAGAAATTTCCCGTATACCTCGGCCGTCAAAACATGAAGAAGCGATGACCAAGTACGTTGTTGATACTGCAAAAAAGCTCGGTCTTTCTGCCAAAACAGATTCATTTGGAAACGTGGTTGTCAAGAAACCTGCGACTTCCGGACGGGAGAACGTTAAGAGCATTGCATTACAAGGGCATTTGGATATGGTGCCGGAAAAAAATTCGGATAAAGTCCATGATTTTCTGAAAGACCCGATCGAACTCGTTCGCAAGGGCAATATGCTGATGGCCAACGGCACGACGCTTGGCGCGGATAACGGCATTGCGGTAGCCACCAATCTGGCGATCATGGAAGACCGCACGCTCGAACACGGCCCTTTGGAATTCTTGTTTACGGTTGATGAAGAAACGGGTTTGACGGGCGCGAACAATCTCGGCCCCGGGTTTCTTGAGAGCAAGACGCTGATGAATTTAGATTCCGAAGAAGAAGGCGCCGTGTATGTCGGGTGTTCCGGCGGTAAGAATACGGTCGGAACATGGAAAGTGGAATTTGACAACGCGCCAGCAAATGTGCAGTTTTTTGATCTCAAAGTCAGAGGCCTGCGCGGCGGACATTCAGGATTAGAAATTGACAAAGGAAGAGGGAATTCACTTAAAGTAATAACGCGCGTGTTGTTAGCTTTGACAGATATCGGCGCTAGAATGTCGTTCATTCAGGGCGGCAATAAAAGTAACGCAATTCCACGTGAAGCCGATGCGGTCGTGGCAATACCCAAAAAAGCCGTTGGGGAGGCTAAAAAGATCGTCGCGCATTTCTGTGAAGTGATCAAACCGGAAATTGCAACCGTCGATCCGGATCTGTCCATCACGCTTTCCGAGATCAAATCGAAAAAAGCGAAAGTATTAAAAAAAGGGTACCAGAAGAAGATTTTGCAAACGCTTTCAGCGCTGCCGCACGGCGTGACCAAGATGAGCGCGGATATTCCCGGATTAATAGAAACATCAACCAATGTTGCCATTATTGAAACCAAAGGAAAAAAAATAAGTATAATCACCAGCCAGAGGAGTTCAGTTGCTTCGGAAATCAATGAAATATGCGAAACGGTAAGAAATATTTTTGATCTTGCAGGCGCGGAACATGAAACGCAGGAAGGATACCCTGGATGGAAGCCTAACATGAAATCAGAGATTCTCAAAGTGGCAAAATCCACCTATCAATCACTTTACGGTAAAGAGGTATTGGTAAAAGCTATTCACGCCGGACTGGAATGCGGTATCATCGGTGAGAAATATCCCGGGATGGACATGATCTCTTTCGGCCCGACGTTGGAAGGCGTTCATTCACCGGATGAGAAAATATATATCGATACTGTCGAGAAATTCTGGAATTTTTTACTCGCCATATTGAAGAACGCGCGTTAAACAA
>JAEUSK010000162.1 GCA_016787925.1 bacterium
TACTTAATAGGCAGTTTATATTCACCGATAATTTCTTGGGATGCTTTTCTGCTCGCATTTCAAATTGCTACTATTTTTTATGTGATTATGCGTTTTATGATGGGATATGCCGCCGATAAAGTTATACACACGTTCACGCCAACAGCTATTGTTGCATCGAGGAAAACTTTTAGTATTCAAATCGGCATCCGCGTGTTATTTGCCTTGCTGAGCACTATTCTGGCTCTGTGGGTTGCTGAAGCATGGACAGGCATTCCTTTTCTTGGCAAGGTAAAAACGGTGTATGTTCAGATGTTTATTGGCGTGATCATCACCCTCGCAGTGACCATGAGCTTTTATGCCGCACGCTTTTACAGGGCGATGCTTAAAACTATGACGGATGCACAGACGGCGAAAGAAATGGCGATGAAATCTGAACTTAAAGCACTACAGGCGCAAGTGAATCCGCATTTTTTGTTCAATACTCTTAATTCCATTTCTTCGCTTATACCAACCGATCCGGGCAAAGCAGATTATATGATTCAGAAACTGGCCGATATTTTTCGATACGTACTGGTCGCATCCGAAAAGGAGACGGTGACTCTACAGGAAGAAATGCATTTTATTGACAGCTACCTGGAAATAGAAAAAGTTCGGTTTGATGAAAAACTAAGAATTGAACACCGCATCGACCCTGAAACCCTGATGGAGCAATTGCCTAGTCTCATTTTACAGCCGATCGTTGAAAACGCCTTAAAACACGGCATTTCAAAGAATATCGACGGGGGAACCCTAACGCTTTCAACGGTTGCTGAGAACGGCAGATGGAGGATTGTTATCGAAGATGACGGGGATGAGAATAATATAAAAATCACGTCTGACGGATTGGGCATTGGGTTAAAAAATGTGAACGAGAGAATTAAAAAAACGTATGGTGAGGATTTTGGCGTTGAAGTTGAACCTGCGTTGGTCAAGGGAATGAGAGTTATCGTGACGATGCCAAGGAACTCAAAATAATAATTATATGTTTAAGACTATTATCATTGATGATGAAAAACTGGCGCGGGAAAAACTGAAACGCCTTTTCAAGGATCTTGCAGATCCGGCCATTTCGATTTGCGATGAGGCAAAAAATGGTTTAGAAGCTATTGAAAAAATAGAATCTCATAAACCTGATTTTGTCATACTGGACATTGAAATGCCCGGCCTAAACGGATTCGAAGTGATCCGGCATCTGAAGTACGTGCCGTCCGTTATTTTTTCTACAGCGTATGATCATTATGCGATACGAGCATTTGAAATTCATGCCGTAGACTATCTGCTGAAGCCTTATGACAAGCCCAGGTTGGCAAACGCTCTTGAGCGCGTCAAAAGCATACTGAAGAAGCCGGGGGAATCTGTAGAAAACCTAAAGAAAGCAGTAATAGAAATACTTCAATCCCAGGATAATCGTAGCTACATAGAGCGTCTGCCTTCACGGATAGGACGAAAAATAAAGCTGTTCAAAGTGCAAGACATTAAATGGTTTGACTCGGAGCACAGCATTACTTTCGGATACATTGATAATCAGAAAATCGATGTGAAGTATACCTTAGATGAACTGGAATCAAGGCTTAATCCAAAACATTTTTTTCGCGTGCACCGTTCCACCATAGTCAATCTGGATTATGTTACCGAGATTATTCCCTGGTTTAGCGGAAAATATAAGTTGCTACTCAATGATAAAGCCGGAACCGAACTTATCGTCAGCCGGAACCGCGCGCAGGAATTGAAATCGCTTCTGAAATGGTGATCAGGCCACCGCATGCCTCAGTTTATTAAATGTAAAACTAATACCCAGCCAGAGCGTCATCAAAGCTATGATCGTCGGTGCTGACGGGATATCCTGAGTAAAAGACAGATACAATCCTGACGGGATGGATATTACAGCGATAAGAACCGACCAGGCAAAAACTCGGCTGATCTTTTCCGTGATCAATATTGCTGCAATAGGCGGAATAACCAGTAATCCAAATACTAATAATATGCCCGCCGATTTGATTGCCAATGAGATCAGCATCCCCACCGTGACGTAGAAAAGCACGTTCCAAATCTGCGGCCTGAAACCCAAGGTTTCGGACATTTCCGGGTCAAATGAGACGAACAAAAATTCCTTATAAAAAATCAAATGAATACTCCCCAGAATGATCAGCGCTGCCAGCAAGATGTAGATTTGGTCCGATGTGATCGTCAGGATATTACCAAAAAGTAATCCCAGGAGATCCGCATCGCCTTTCGGATGCTTTGACAAGATCAGTATGGCGCTAGCCGACGCGATGATATACCCTAATGCCAGCGTGCTGTCCTGTGGAATTTTTTTCGAATTAAGGTTGAATGCAAACCAGACGACGCCGATCATCGTGAGGGCCATGGCGGATACCACCGGATTCATTTCAAATATAATTCCAATCGCAAAACCCGTGGATGAAATTTGCGCCAGCGATGCGCCAACAAACACGATGCGCCTGAGGACAATATAAACCCCGAGGAAAGAACACATGATGCCGACAAGCAGACCGGTATACAATGCATGCTGCATGAATTCGATTTCAAATATATCAATAAGCTCAGCCATTTTTTTCTCCCACAATAACGACGTTGTTGCCTTTGATTCTGTCAACAAACACGGGCATGTCATACATTTTTGACAGGTTTGCTGTTGTTAAGATATCTTCGAGTGACCCAACCTGAAAATGATCAGCTTCAACCAAAATAATCTTTCTTACATAATTTGACACTTCCGTAAGAAGATGACTTACCATAAGAATGGTCAGTTTGTCTTTGGTGTGCAACTGGGTGATCAGATCCAAAATTGATTTCTGCGAAATAAGATCCATTCCGTTGGTTGGTTCGTCCAGCACCAGAATATTGGGCTGCGTTGCCAAAGCTCGAGCAATTAACGTTCTTTGCTTCTGACCGCCCGATAGATTATTGAACAATTTATCCTTTAAATCCAGTATGCCCACATGTTCAAGACATTGTTTCGCAAGATCGTGTTCGCTTTTCCCCGGACGTTTGAATAACCCCACCCGATTGTACGTGCCCATGAGTACCACTTCAAAAGCCGTAAATGGGAATATGTTTTCCAGATGTTCTCTTTGAGGGACGTACCCGAAACGAATTTCCGTATCGTTATTACGCCGCTCAATTCGGCCTTTTTGAGGTTTAAGATGGCCTAGGATCGCACGTAACAGAGTGGTTTTACCGGAACCGTTAGGGCCAACAAGACCCACAAAATCATTCTCAAAAAGTTCGAAACTGATGTCAGAGAGAACGGCGTGACTCCCGTATCCCAGTGTCACGTCACTAAATTGAATAAGTGTTTTATTTTGCGTTTCCATTTCTATTTTCCTGCCTTAATGATGGCGATCATGGCGCGAAGGTTATAATCAAAAATATCCGTATAAGATAATACGCTGTCCACACAGCCGACGGAAGTGGCTAGCTTGACAGCCTTTGCTTTTGTTTCAGAAGCAAGTGAATTAGGGGCCTGATCGCTGAAATAAGGCTGAAAACCGATCAGCTTCACATTATTAGTTTTGATAATATTCATCAGCTTATACAGATGGGACGGTGTCGGTTCCAATCCGGGTTTTGGTTCAACGAATCCGACAATATCAAAACCGAATGCCTCGGCGAAATATCTCCAATCGTCGTGATAGACCATGATTTTTGTGTCCTTGTACTGGCCCATCATATTCGCCCATTCAGCCATTTTTGTTTCAATAAGCTGGGCAAATTCGTCTCTACGTTTTGCAAAATACAGCGCATCGCCGGGCGACAATTTCGACAGCGCCGCTGTAATATCGTTGGCAATAATGATTCCGTTATTTGGATCTAACCAATAATGCGGATTGCCGTAGGGATGAACGTCGCCGTGGCTTGCGTCTATTTTGAATGTCGGCACATCCAGTTTTGTTATGTTTTTGGAACAGTCCAGAACGAAAAGATTTTCGTTGCGTGCGCCTTCGATGAGCGGATCAGCCCATTGATCCAGGCCCATACCGATTTTTACGTACATCCTTGCTTTGGTTATTTTCATGATGTAGCTCGGGAGAACCTCGACAGAATGTATGTTTTGATTGCCACGCGCAATGCTGAATGTTTTTACTTTCTCGCCGCCGATCGCATCGACAATGGATTTTAAATCGGTGGTACTGGTGACCACGTTGATCTGTGCGAAAGCAGAATTGGAAACCAAAAAGATAAGAATTATCAATATATTAATTGTTCTATGAATCATAATGTGTCCTTTATTCAAAAAAGCATTTGCATAGCCGCCGATCGTTGTTAATTAAAAGGCGTGTGCTTTGTGCGGCCCGAGCGAAAATACCGTTTGCATCAGGATCGTATTAAATGATTTTTTGTTCGCAGTTTTCGTATTGGAAAAGACAAGACGGAAAACCAAAGTTTCCTCAACCGGGAGAAAATTAAAGTTGCCCGAGATAAGGTGTGTTTTGTCCTTACTGTCAATGGACTGCGACAGGTCGAATTTCCCGCCTATTTCGAAACGACGTTTAAATTGATAATTACCTGCAATGTATCCGCCATATGTTTTTGCACCGTTAAATTGACTCAACAGCCCTTCTGTCCATAATGTGAAGGAAGTGTATTGATCTTTTTTCCATTTGAACTTGATGTCAGCATTTATCCACTTGAATCTTTTCGAGGTTGTATCATAAACACCGGTAGCTCCGCCAACGCCGGTTTCAAGCGCAGTGAGATCGGACAATTGGAAAAATGAACTGATCCTGCTTGAATAAAAAAGATTTTTGCGATCCCCGTCCAGTTCATCCCCGGCGCTCATAGTTCCGCTGAGTTTTGTATAAATTTCCCCGGTGGGCAAAAGTGTGTTCAACTCAATGCCCACGTCTTTCAGGCCTTCTTCGCCGAAGAAATTTTGCTGATATAGCGGACGGAATACGAAAGGATAAATATGCGGATGAACTGTATTTAATTTACTGAAGTCCACGAGGAATTTCCCCCCCTTGACGTTTAGATTCCATGGCAATCCTTTTTGAATTGTAAAATAGGCTTCTTCAATGTCAACAGGCGCCGATTCGTCGTTGGCAAATGCGATATAAACATCTGCCCGTGCATAAGGATTCAAAGGCGCCTGGATTGCCATTTCAATTTCTTCAAGACTGAAATTGATTCTATTTTTTTCCGGCACATCTTTCTCTGTAGTAGTGAACATTCTGAAGTCCGGAATGACGCTGATATCGGGGTTCAAAGAGGATTGCGCAAAAAGAGCGGGAAGCATTACGAATATAAAAAATAGAACATACAAGGCGCTTAAGATCTTTGCCATACATGATTTCCTTTCAATTGAAATTGCGGCTTGTGTCAAAATACCGCACCATCGGGCAACATTAACCGGAAAAATGATTTTTGATCAAATCAGGAAAAAAATGATGGCGGCGCGCGCCCGGAGGCACTCGAGAGATGGGGTTTTGAAGAAGGGAGTACGGAATAGAAAAACAGGTGATCGGCTGACTTTTGATTGTCAAGCAGAGTCCAGTTATAATGAGAATCGGATTGTTTTGTGGAAGCAAATTGACACGCGGCACAATGATCTGACAGGTGAATGTGCGCGGTAACATGTTTATCGCATAGGGAATCATGTAACTCGTGACCGGCGTCCTGGCGTGTTTCCTGTACCGGCATCTGATGATGATGGAAAACTGCAAAAGGCGCAGACAGCGCCAGAGCAAAGTAAACGAAGGTCAGACTGATCGTAACTATTTTTTTCAACGCGTGCATCATCAAATAAACTTTTTAATAACCTATCTAAAATTTATTGTATGGCTTTCACGGAGCCGTCGACATATGAGATCTGCCATTTTTGAGCTACGTCTTTATTGGCCGAATCTTTGCCCGGATACAGTGTCATGATGTAAGGATCGCGTTTGATATTGGATTTGTCCGCTAATTTCTGGCCGTAGGATACAGGCCACGCGAATGCAATTTTTACGGGTTTTTCAACGGACAAAACCACATCGGCTTTAATGATCACAACATCTGTTTTGGCAAGTTCCGCAAGTTTAACTTCGTGTTCTTTGACCAATTGGCCGTAATGCGTTTTTCCAAGATTATCCAATGTGGCAGAAGCAGTAAACGGATCCAATTTGGCCAGATCTTTGGAGATGTCCTGGGCGGCAACAGTATGGTTGAATAAGAAAATACCGGCGGCGCAAATGCAAAACGATTTGAGCATGCTGTTTATCCTTTGTTGTTAATGAATACTTGACAATACATAAAAAGAGAAATACAAACAAGCAAATTTTTTAATGCCTGTGCAGATCTTTATGCATGATCTTTCGTGTTTCGCTGAGCCGTTCGTCCGGCGGCAATTCACTGAGCGATTTATTCAGTATTTCGTCGTTCTCAGCGCGAAGTAATTTGGCCACATAATCGATAGCGCTGGGCGGAAAAATGTTGTTACGTTCATAAAACGCCCGTTTCTCATCGAGCAGCAGCGACGATGCCACACAGCTGCGTGGTATGGATGGTAATTTTTCCAACAGGTTTTTATCTTTAAAAATGTTGCCCTTGACGTAGAGTGACTCGGCTTTTTGCAGCGATTCTTTGTTGGTCAATCCCCAATCTGCGGCGAGCGTGATGCCGGCGAGCAGGAAATGAATCAGCGCGCTTCCGTCCGGCGTACGTAATTCGATGGTTTGTGCGTTGGATAAGACTTCCGCCGCTTCCGATTCGTTCGGATTTAATTTACGGGCTAGGTGGCGCATTTTGCCCCATCCGAGCGGAACGCGGATCATTGCGCTGCGGTTGAGATCACTCCAGCAAACGCGTGTCGGCGCTTCCTGATCCGGAACCAGGCGCAAATAGGACGCGGCCGTCGTATTCCCGAACGCGGTTAATGTGTCTGCGTAGGTACACAGCCCGCCGATAATTTGTTTCGCTTCGGATGACAATTCAGCCTGCCCGTTGCGCATGATATTTTTTCCGTTCTTGAGCAATTCCATATGAACGTGCAGGCCGCTGCCGGCGACGCCTTCTTCGATCTTCGGGGCAAAGGTGGCCACGCAGCCATTGCGATGTGCGATATTGCGAATGAGCCAGCGCGCCAAAACCAGGTGGTCCGCCGCGTCCGTGATGGGCCTTGGTAAAAACTCGATCTCGAGCTGTTCGCCCTGGCGTCCGCGAATTTCCTCGGATTGGCTGAATACATGTTCCACATAACCGACCTCGCTGTGCGCATATTTTACCGCGCCGGTGATCTGCGAGATGTGACGCATCATTTCATTAAGAATAGGACCGCATTTAATAAATGGCGCGGAGGCATGGTATCCTTTCTGTTTCGACGCGTGATACATAAACTCTTCATCGCGGCTTAGAAGGTAAAATTCCAATTCGCCCATGGCATGGAGTTCCACGCCGCAATTCTTTTTAAATAATTCATATGCTGCGTGAAGGACATTGTCCATGGCAAACGGCGCGGGATTGCCGTCCGGCCCGAGGTACCGGCAGATAAAATCCAGGCTGTTTTCGTCAAACGGGTTTAAGAAAGCCGATTTGTAAACCGGTACGACATACAGATCGGATAGTCCGGCATCCACCATTCCTTTAAATAGAGAAGAACCATCCACACGTTCGCCTTCCGCTAAAATGCGTTCCGCAATGTCGCGTCCGGTGACGGGTATTTTCAGTTCTTTTAATTTACCGTCGAGAGCGGTGTAGTGGAACGTGAGGCGTTCGATATTTTTTTTTTCGATCACGTTAATCATATCGATGCGGGTGAATTGATCCGGGGTTTTGTCAAGAATCCTGCACAAAGGATTTGAGAGCGCGTAATACGTCATAATAGCTCCTGTTCAGTTTGAAATGACTATCGCCGCAATAAAAATAGTGAAATTATTATTAATATGCTATGGGAAGAAGAAAATGTATGTTCAGATAACGCTATGAGTGGTGCGCAGTATGAGGATAGATACCAAGATCAGAAAACACGGTAATCATTCTGTTAGAATCTTTTTTCTTTGCACCGTGCGGCCTGCAATACAAAAGATTCTGGAAAAATGACCCGATCTACATGTTTTGGGCTGAGTGGTGAGTAGTTAAATTTCCGACAGGATTTGTTCAGTTCGAATTGAACACACCGACCGGGCACTATAAAATTCAAAACGAAATCTTATTGGGAAATTAGTTTCAATTTGATAAGCAGCTGTTTCATTTTCTGTTTGTTGGCCTCTTGTATCGGAACCAGCGGGAGGCGGTAATTTTCTTCGATCAGGCCCATCATAGCGAGCGCGCATTTGACCGGAATTGGGTTGGACTCGACGAAATTAAAGTTCATCATTTCCAGATACTGATAATGAATTTCCCGGGCTTTGGCATAATTTCCCTCAAGCGCATATTTGACGATATCGCTCATGGCGCGCGGAATTTGGTTTGCCGCAACCGAGATGACGCCGTCCGCACCCAAAGGCATCATGGGTAGAGTTAGCGCGTCGTCACCTGATAAAACTAAAAAATCTCTTGACCGTTGTCCTAAAATTTCCATAAATTGGCCGAAGTTTGCCGAAGCTTCCTTTACGCCTATGATGTTCTTAATTTCTGCTAATCGCAAAATGGTCTTCGGTTCGATATTTCCTCCTGTGCGTCCTGGCACATTGTATAAGATAGCGGGAATTGAGATCGATTCGGCAATCGTCTTGAAATGTTGGAAATATCCCTCCTGAGTCGGTTTATTGTAATAGGGCCCTACTAGAAGAACGCCGTCAGCGCCGATTTCCTGAGCTTGCTTAGAAAAGGTGATTGAAGAGGCGGTCGAGTTGGTTCCAGTACCTGCTATTACCGGCACGCGTTTTTTGGTTTGATCGATGACGATACGAATAACTTGTTTGCGCTCGTCGGCTTCCATAGTGGCGGATTCGCCTGTCGTTCCGCATGGAATGATAAAATTTGTTCCGTTCTCGATCTGAAAATCGACCAGATTGCGTAACGCTTTTTCATCAATGGTGCCGTTTTTTAGAAAGGGCGTGACAATGGCCACGCCGCAACCGCGTAAGGATGACGGATCTATCATGTTGTTCAATTCCTTTTTTAAATCAATAATAAAAAAAGCGAAGAAATTCAACCTTTCTTTTACTTAACGCAGTTCGCCGGGAAAGAATTCTTATTTTTTTCTTGCATACATCAAAATAAACAATAAATTATGCGCCCTTAGTTTTAAGTATTTATAGGAAGGATTTTATATATGAAGTTATTTATTGGGTTTGTTCTTTCGCTATTAGCGTGGTTTCCGGCACAAAACCCGATGGATGTGGATGAAACGACCCATGTGGAGATGATAATCAAGAGTCTCTCTTATGATTCCAAGATCAATGGCGGTACGGTCCTGGTTATTTCAAGGAGCGGCAGCAATGCTAACTCCAACAATGTAGCCTCAGCACTATCTGGAAAATCAATCAAGAAAGTTCCGGTCGAACTCTTTCAGCTTGAATTCGTAAGCATGAGCTCGCTTGACCCGATTGTCAATGGCCAGATTAAAGTTGATCTGGTATACTTGTGCAACGACCTGACCAACGTACAGTTAGCTCAGTTAAATCAATTTTGCACAAAAAATAAAATTGTCAGCGCTACCGGCGTGGCTAAATTCGTTGAGGACGGGTATGCGTGTTTATCGGTGATCAAGGAGGAAGGCAAAGTTAAGCCGCTCGTCAATCTTGAAAAACTGAAAGGCCTTGATCATTCATTTAGTTCATCCTATCTAAAATTGTGCAAGATATTATAGTAGCCCTTTTCATTCGGTAAAGCTTAGGCTCCAGACAAATTTATTCTGTTTGGAGCTTTTTTTATTCAAAAATATTCCACAAGAGCATACCGGCAAACGCCAGCATCAACATGCCTGTGACAGCGCGAGTGACGGTTTCCCATGCCGGGCTTGTAAATCGTGCGCCGAACTTTACCGAAATGGTCAAGACCAAACCCCACACCGAGGCGCCTGTGACAACGGAAGTTGCCAAAATCAACGATTCGCCGAGACTCATCGGATCGCCTGTCTGTGCTCCCATCACCGCAAGCCAGAAAGCAAGATTCCAGGGTGACAGCATCGCCATAGTCCAGCCCAGAAAAAAACCTCGTCTTGTCGATCGGTCTTTCGGATCAAACAAAATCGGTTCACCCCGTTTTTGTTTTTGCCACTGAACCCATGCGCCCATCAGAAATATATATGCGAGATACAGGAGCAGAAGAAAACTGATGATGCCAAGTATCGGGCGCACATTCTCCTGATCAAGCAGTAAACCCACACCGAGCGCCGTTGCAACAGCCCAGATGAAGTCGCCGCAACAAGCACCGAGGCCGACGGAATAGGCGCTCCAGAAACTTCCGTTCAATCCGCGGCGAATCATTTCCGTATTGATCGGGCCGGGCGGCCAGGCCACGGACCAGCCTAAGGCTAGTCCTTTGAAGATAATAGGTATGAAGTCGTTGTTCATAACAGAAGATATTTTGCTTTATGATTCGTAATTTTGAAACACAAGTTTAGAGTTGACAGGGTATTGCTAGCAGACAAGGCTGCGATGATTCACTAGTCATCAAAATTATTTCAATGCATCTTTCATCGTGTAAACCCCCCCCTTTCCTTGTATCCACCGGGCTGCGAATAAGGCGCCCAGTGCGAATCCGGAACGATTTCGTGCGGTATGCGTAAGCTCTATGGAATCGGCAGGTGAGTCAAATCCAACCGTGTGTGTGCCGGGAACGGAACCTATTCGCGTTGAAGTTATGTGCAGTTGATCTGCGCTGATTTTGCCTTTAGACGTGTCTGAAAGCAAAGATTTTTTTCGGTCTAATTTTTCGATCATGATTTTGGCGATGCTTAGCGCAGTTCCGCTCGGACTGTCAACCTTCTGATTGTGGTGCAGTTCGTGCACATATGCGTCGTAATCGGAGAAACTGTTCATCAGTTCGGCCGCATGCGCGATGATCTTGTAGAACATATTCACGCCAATCGAAAAATTTGACGTATAGATCAGCCCGGTGCCGGAGTCTCTTACGATACGTGTTACCTCGTCAAGATGTTCGAGCCAGCCTGTCGTGCCGATAACGGCGTTCTTTCCGGCTTTTGCATAGACTTTGATGTTGTTGACAACGGCGGACGGAACGGAGAAGTCAATGCAGACTTCGGCATCGGCAATACTTTGAACGGTCACCGGATTGTTTTCATCGAAAACAGCGGACACGGCAAATTTTTTTTCAATCGCGCATCGTTCGATTTCTTTTCCCATTTTGCCGTAACCGATTAAAGCGATTTTCATTTTTGTTCCTTTCACTCCTGAGAAGCCAATAAAAACACTTTGAGAAAAAAATGAGGAAAATACTTTTCAGTATATGCTGTGGTTAATAATTTCTATTCAAAAATATCCACAGGCAATGGGCCGGAGAAAAATTCATCATGCAGTCGTTTCACAACTGTGTCAACATCCTTCTCGTCGATAACAAAGGTTAAATTGATCTCCGACGCCCCTTGAGAGACCATATTAATATTAATATCCCGGATCGCGCCAAAAGTTCGCGCCGCAATGCCCGCCGTTTTACGCATTTGTTCGCCTACAAGGCAAACGATGGCGCGACGGGATTCAACCTGAACCTGTGAAAATACCGACAGATCACGAACGATTGAGTCTAAATTTTCAAGGTTGTCAATGGTCAACGAAACACTGACCTCAGTCGTAGAAACAACGTCCACCGCCGTTTTGTGCTTTTTGAAAATTTCGAAAATCGAATAAAGATATCCGTGCGCAAGAAGCATGCGCGAAGAAGTGATATTAAAAACAGTAATGTCTTTTTTGAACGCGATCGACTTGATCACGCAGGAGGAACTTTGCGCTTCTGTCGACAAATGCAGCGTGGCGGCGATGAGCGTTCCGCCAAAATCCGGATTTTTGGTATTGTAAACGTGGACAGGAATATTTTTTTCCACGGCCGGAATTATAGTTGCAGGATGCAGTACTTTGGCGCCGAAATACGCCAATTCGGATGCTTCACGGAAACTCATCTGTTTAACCCGCCTGGCGTGCGTCACGATGCGCGGATCGGTTGTCAGTACGCCGTCCACGTCAGTCCAGATTTCAATATCCTCGGCATCCATGGCGGCGCCGAGCAGAGCGGCGGAATAATCCGACCCGCCTCTTCCAAGGGTTGTAGTAACGCCGGAGGAAGTAGAACCAATAAATCCCTGCGTCAAAACCACTTGACATTCATTGAAGAGGGGTCTAATCAACGTCCTGCACTTATCGGCCAGCAGGGGAATGTTGGGAACGGCGCCGGCAAATTGATCGTCGGTGACCATGACTTGCCGCGCGTCAAACCATTGCACGGCCATATCCGCTTCCTTCATAGCCGGTGCGATCACATGGGAGGACAATAGTTCGCCCTGTGCGGCAAACATATCAAGCGAACGGTTTGTCAATTCCCCGATAAGGGATACGCCTTCAACTAAATTCGCCAACTTAGTAACAATGTCATCAATCGCTTTGTTGACGTTGTCCAATTCTCCGGAGTCTTTGATAAGGTCTTCGGCAATCTCAAGATGCCGGTTCCGTAGATTATTTAATATTCCTATTGATTCTTCTTTTTTTCCGGCCACGGCGCAGCGGGCAGATTCAATCAGCTGGTTCGTAACGCCGGCAACAGCCGATACAACAACGACCGGCTGCTTGTGAAGTTTCGTCTTGATGATATTGATGACTGAACGAATGGATGAGACATCCTGAACCGATGTACCGCCGAATTTGATAATGATCATGAGAGGAGTTCCAAGTTATGCACCCCAGAGGCGCGGAGACGCGAAGAATTTAATTACTTAGAAATTATTTGCAAAGCGATTGAAGCCGTTATTTAATAAGAGGACGTCAAAATGAATGAATGTTTCCCGAAATTTGACTGTTGCCTTCTTTGGTCATCTTCTCAAGCGCCTCAGTGTCTCAGCGGTCAAAGCATTTTTTTTGCATACAACAATTCTGCATTGAGAATTGCCGCTCCGGCTGCGCCGCGGATCGTATTATGAACGAGGCAGGTAAATTTATAGTCCAGCACTTCGCAGGGGCGAATCCGCCCAACGGAAACGGCCATGCCTTTATCAAGATGAATATCCAGCCGCGGCTGCGGACGATCGATCGCGTCATGAACAATGATCGGACGCTGCGGCGCGTGAGGTAATTTCAATTCTTGCGGGACACCCCGGAAATTCTTCAAAAAGGTTTTCATTTCTTCGATGTCTGTCGTTTTTTTCAATTTGACCGACACCGATGCAAGGTGACCGTCCATTACCGGTACACGATTTACTGAAGGACTTATCTGAATGCCGGAATACCTGATCCTTTCGTTTTCAAACTTTCCAAGAATTTTCAGAGGCTCTGTTCGGATCTTTTCTTCCTCTTCGCCGCCGATATACGGAACGATATTCCCCAAAATGTCCAATGAAGCTACACCCGGATATCCTGCCCCGGAGACAGCCTGCATGGTCACGACGGTCATTTTTTCAACGCCGAAGTTTTTGTCAAGAACATGAATGACCGGCAAAAAGGACATGATTGAACAATTAGAATTTGTTACGATGAATCCATTCCGGAATCCGCGATTTTTTTTCTGTACGTCGATCAGCGCAAGATGATCTGCATTGACCTCGGGGTAAATGAGCGGCACATCCGGTTCCATGCGGTAATTTTTTGAATTGCTCACTACCGCATATCCGTTTTTCGCAAAAGCCATTTCAATCTCTCCGGCAACCGACGAATCCAGTCCGGAAAAGGCTATCCGTGCATCCATGGCCGGTTTGCAGTTCTGAATGACCATGTCTTGAATGGATCGGGGAATTGGCGTATCGAGTTTCCACGCCACCGCGTCTTTATATTTTTTACCGGCTGATTTTTCAGAGGCCGCGACAGCGGCGATCTCAAAATACGGATGGTGGTCCAAAAGCTGAATGAATCTCTGCCCGACGGTTCCGGTAGCGCCGAGAATGACTACGTTGATCTTGTTCATGTTCCTCTTTTTTAGTTCGAGAAAATAAACGATTCAGAAAGAAATGTCAACAGAAAGCTGCGGTGCAAACTTGATTTTTGAAAAGTGATTGTCTACATTTCCCGCACAAAAAAATTGTACCTGATGTTCATATGAGTCATTTGCCAATATATTTAGATCATCACGCCACGACGCCTTTGGACGCGCGAGTTCTCGATGCGATGATGCCGTATTTGACGGATCGTTTCGGCAACGCGGCCAGCCGCAATCATGTTTTTGGGTGGCAGGCTGAAGAAGCGGTAGAACTGGCCAGGGCGGAGGTTGCCATGCTGATCGGCGCCGACAAGAAAGAAATTATTTTCACCAGCGGCGCAACGGAATCGATTAATCTGGCTTTGAAAGGCGTCGCCGAAGCCTATGTGTCCAAAGGCAATCACATCATCACCAATGCTGCAGAGCACAGGTGCGTTCTGGATACGTGCAACCACCTTAAGAAGTTGGGTTTTGATATCACCATTTTATCGGTTCGAAAAGACGGCACGGTCGATCCCGATGACGTCAGAAAAGCGATCACGGACAAAACCATTCTTATTTCCATTATGATGGCCAATAATGAAATCGGAAGTATAAATCCAATACAAAAGATCGGCGAGGTCGCGCGGGAGAAGAATATTTTTTTTCACAGTGATATCGTCCAAGCTGCCGGTAAGATAAGCGTTGACGTCAATGACTTGAATTTAGATCTGGCATCTATTTCTGCTCATAAATTTCATGGGCCTAAAGGCGTCGGAGCATTATTCGTCAGGCAAAAAAATCCGCGCATAAAACCGATTGCGCAAATGGACGGCGGCGGCCATGAAAAGGAGATGCGTTCCGGCACGCTGAATGTACCCGGCATTGTCGGCCTGGGTAAAGCGGCGTTCTTATGTAAATCGGAATTTGACAGCGATTTTTGGCATGACTTCAATTTAAGAAATAAATTGTATGAAACGATCGTTAAACAGCTTGACCAATTTCATTTGAATGGAGCTGAGATCGATTCAGCTGACATGATAAAAAAATTCAATTCAGCGGAGGAAGCTTCGAAACATATCAGGCGATTGCCCAATAATTTAAATATAAGTTTCGAACAAACGAAGTCCGAATCGATCATGATTGCGATGAAAGAAGTTGCCATGTCGTCGGGCTCCGCCTGCACGAGCGCATTGCCGGAACCGTCCCACGTACTGCGGGCGGTCGGGATCAGCGACGAACTCGCTAAAGGGTCGCTGCGTTTCGGAATCGGCCGAACGAATACTCCGGAGGAGATCGATTACGTAGGGCGGCGGCTGGTAGAAGTGGTTAAGAAATTACGATCAGAATCTTTGCATGTGCACTCATCCTAACAGGAGAATAGAATGAATTTGAGCGATAAAAAACGCGCGCTAAAAATGTTTCAATACGGTTTATACATTTTAACTGCAAGAGCAACTGATCCCAAAGAGTCCATGCCGTACGCCGCGGCCACGGTGACCTGGGTTTCGCAGGCTTCGTTTGAACCTCCGCTGGTGATGGTGGGTATACGAAACGAAAGTTGGGCAAATGAAGCCGTTAAACAGAGTAAAAGCTTTGCCCTTAACGTTTTGGGAAAAAATCAAAAGGCCATGGCGTCAAAGTTTTTTAAAGAAGTTCATTTGGATGGGAACAAAATAAACGGGTGTGAATTTGAAACAGGTGTGACGGGCGCGCCGCTGTTTCTGGAAGCAAACGCGGCTCTTGAATGTTCGGTCGAGGAGCGTATCGAAAAAGGCGATCATACGGTCGTCATCGGGAAGATCGTGAACGCGCGCCTTAATGCGGCGGAAGATGAGCCGATGCTTTTAAGGGATACGGGTTGGAGTTATGGAGGATAATTTGAAATGAAGAAATTTTTGGTTTTGAGTTTAAAATGGATATGCGTTTTAGCATTATTAACAATTGTTGCCTGCGGAAATCAGCGTGACAATGCAAGAAAAGAACTGGATCGCCTGGGCATTGAGTATAGTGAAAAATCTTTTCTGCATAGGCTGCGCAAGGGCGATGCGATCTTGACCAATCTTTTTTTGACATCGGGAATGAATCCTAATGCCCGTTTTTTGCGTTCGTACGATTCAACTTCTCAGGGAGAACTAAACGAGCCTACGCCATTAATGATCGCGGCGCGCGACGGACACTCAAAATTAGTGCGTCTGCTGCTGTCCAGAGGCGCTGATGTCAATGCCCTGGCCACCAACGGACAGACGGCGCTGATGTATGCCGCCCGGTATGCGCCGGCAGAGGTAGTGGAGTCCCTTATCAAAAAAGGCGCAAACGTCAACGCAAAGGATGAAGATGGCAAGACGGCCCTTACTTTTGCCGTGCTGTTTGACCGGTTGGACATCGTAAAATCACTGCTTCACTATAAGGCCGACGTTAACGCACGGGACCGCTTTCATTTCACGCCGCTGATGCAGGCGGCCATCAAGGGCAGAGCCGACATCATTACTGTTCTCCTCGCAAATGGGGCAGATCTGAGAGCAGCCAACGATCAGGGACAAACCGTATTGATGCTGTCGGCGGAATATAACAGGATCGAAGCCGTGCGTATTATTCTGAAAAAGGGAGCCGATATCCGGGTTCGCGATAAGAAAAACCGTAACGCGCTTGATATTGCAAAATTCGAACAACACCAAACCATTATTGATCTGCTTACAGAAGCTTCTGAAAAAATGTAATTCATTTTTAATCAAGCGTGTTTTGAAAAAAAGGCATTCGGACCAGGTACATCAAAATTTTTAATTAAGTATTTCGGAATCACTAGTTTCTATAATTTTCCCCGCAGATGCCGCTAAACTATGCAGAAAAAAATATCTGCGTGGATCCGCGAAATCTGCGGAAGATGAATTCATGGTTTTGCGCAGTTACTCGAGCAGTTGCAGTATTTTAATTATTTCTATTTCCTTACCCATCCATTAAACGAGGTTCTTATGAAACGCACTCTTATGCTATTATCGGCACTGTGCATTTTCGTCTTTTCCTGTGATTTAAGTGCCCAATCCAATCCCACGGATACACTGGTCGCTTTCAGTATCAAAAAAGAAGCAATCGAAAACTCCAAGGTCATGGATCTGCTTAACGTATTGACCAATGTTATCGGGCCGCGGTTGACCAATTCCAAAGGCATGGCCGCCGCCAACGTTTGGTCCCAAAAGACGCTCGCATCGTACGGATTGAAAACGCAGGTGGAACCGTGGGGCGAATTTGGCCGCGGTTGGGATGTCAAATCGTTTCGCGCCGCCGTGACTGCGCCGTATGCTTTTCAGCTCATCGCCTATCCCAAAGCCTGGTCACCGGCAACCAACGGTGTGGTCAAAGGGAAGATCTTATACATCAACGAAAAAAGCCTTGATGAATTGAAAGCGAAATATGCGGGAAAATTGAAAAACACGATCATCTTGCTGGGTGAGAAAATCAAAGTGGAACCTTCATTCGAAGCTGCCGCTAAACGCAGGACGGATTCCGAATTGCTTGCCATGGCGAATGCGTCCGAAGAAAAAGAGGCACGCACAAGTTGGCGTATTCAATTCAGAAGCTCACCGGGCTACGCAACGTACGTGGAGCGATTGAAAATATTCTCATGGGTTAATGAACAGCAGCCCGCCATTATTCTTGACGGCGGAACGAGCAGCACACGAATGCAAAGCAGAAATTCCGGCGTCGTCACAGTTCAAAGTGCGAACGTTTCGCTAGTCGATGGAAGTGATATTTTTGGGAGGAATAACCCTAAGCCGTACGATGTGAAGCCGCCATTCATCGCGCCACAGGTCACTATGGCCGCAGAACAGTTCAATCAGATAGTGGAAATTATCAGGAGCGGAAAAGACGTTGTGTTTGAGTGCGAACTGCAGGTCGAATGGCAAACGAAAGATACCAAAGGATATAATACGATTGCAGAATGGGAAGGAACCGATCTGAAGGACGAAGTGGTAATGATAGGCGCGCACATGGATTCCTGGCACGGCTCCACGGGTGCAACGGATAACGCCGTCGGTTGTGCGGTCATGATGGAAGCGGTTCGAATACTCAAGCAACTTGATATTAAACCGCGTCGTACGATTCGCGTCGGCCTGTGGTCTGCGGAGGAACAAGGACTGTTGGGATCGAGACATTATGTAGAGAATCATCTGAAGGACTCAGTTTCCACAAAACACGGCTATGAAAAATTCAGCGTGTATTATAATCTGGACAATGGAGGAGGGCAGATCAGGGGAATTCATATGCAGGGCAATAACGGCGCCGCGCCGTTGTTTCGTCAGTGGCTGGAACCTTTCCGTGTTTGGAATGTATCCACGATCTCGCTGGAGAAAACGGGAAGTACAGATCATGTGGCATTCGATGAAGCGGGCCTGCCGGGATTCCAGTTCATCCAGGATCCGCTTGAATACGAGCCGAAGACGTGGCACACGAACATGGACAATTATGATCATGTGATCCCGCAGGACATGCAGCGCAATGCGGCGATCATTGCATACTTCGCGTATCAAAGCGCGATGCGGGACGAGAAAATACCGAGGAAATGATTTTCAAATTGAGATATAATCAGCAGAATTATTTTCTCAAATCTCCCGGTTCAAAATATATACCGATTTTGATCGGTATATATTGTGCATTTTTGCCGCTGATCAATCCCACGGCATATTTGAATTCGGCAAATACGCCATATCGGTCTGAGATTTTATCAATAATGCCCAGACCGGTATGAATTCCGAGATCTTTGATCGTACCTCCCGAACTCAGGCCGACACTGCTTTGATCCAATTGAAAGAGTCCAAGCCCGCCGATAACATACATACCCAGTCCCTCGCCTGGTGTTATACTGCCGGCTTTGAAATTTAACGAAACAGTGTACAAAGAGACATTACCGCCAACGATTTTTGAAACGCTTGTATTAAGTTTTGCTTTGTTTACTGGCATTGTATTGTATTCGAAATAAGGCTGGAGTGCGAGTGAAGGGTTGATTAGGAATTCGGCGCCACCGCCTAAATTGAAACCGGGGCTCCAGTATTTTGTAAAGTTGCTGGGACCGTACGGTATCGATATTCCTGAATTGAAAAAAATTGTCGGGCTCAGATTGTTCTGCGAAAAACTATTCTCGATCTGGAGGCTTAAAAATGCCAAATAAAAACAAATAATTTTTTTCATGATGTCTTCTCCATTGCTGTTTTAAAATTCAATAGTTAATCCGACAGCCACTTGTCTTGCCGGTTCCAAATTAAAATTGTCTTTAAGGTTTATGTAGTATTGGTTGAGTTCTCTTTCAGCAAAAAATACACCAGGGGTGGCAAGGAAAGCATCGTCATTGGTAAGACCCGTTGAAGCAAAGACATTCGCTGCATTTTTTGCGTTCAGCACATTTGTGATCAGGACAAAGCCTGACATTTGATACTTTTGCCATATCGCCAATTTTTTCATAATCTTCATATCGAGATTCTGCCGGTTGGGTATGCGGGCGGAATTATGCCTGGCAACTGCACGGGGTTCCGGAACTCCAACAACGCCGAGTTTTGTTATTTGCGTTGGCGTATAGAGTGATCCGCCGGTTTCGGTATAAACAATGCAAAAAGTCATGTTCTCAAATGGTTGCATCTGCCCGATTGACGGGCCCTCATGTTTGTTCAACTGGTAGATAATGCTTGTGCTGAAATTTGATCCTTTCCAATAATTTGGATGCATTTGGAATCGTACAGAAGAATAACCCAACCAAGCTGCCCGAAAACCTGAAGATTTTACTGAATAGTCCTGCATGTTTTCGACGATGCCCAAACGGAAAATCATCTGTAAGTTCTGTGTCATCCGGGATTCCATTTGAAAATCCCAGCCGTCAATCTCACCTTCTTTGATATTTACCGACGAATGCAAGGCATTTGGAAATGAAGTTATCGGAACTACGACTATAGCATTTAACGTGTTTTTCCAAAAACGGGATATATTGAGTTTAAATATGTTTTTATACACATAATTGAGGCCAAGTTCGTAAGATTCATTTTTGACCGGTTGCAAAGATGAGTTACCCACAACCGTATTATATGGGGGAGCGATTGACATTCTTTCCAGAAAATCGCTGGAAACATAATATTGCTGATAGTTGGCCGTCTGATAATACAAACCGTAATCTCCTCTCAGAGAAAAACCCGGCATGACCTCCACCAATGCGCCGAAGCGCGGACTCATATAAGTTTGACTCTTTCCGGCTTTGAAGTCGTCTTCATTCAACATGCCATCGTTACCGGTTGGATTGCCTAGGTTTTTTAGTACCCGAGTGCCCGGATCAAAAATTTCATATCGAAAACCGCCGACAAAATGAAATATCTCATAATCAAAACGGTCCTGCAGATAGATTGCTGTCACCGACGGCGTCTTGGCTCCATCCATTCCGGACGGTCCTATCGGCCTAAGCCGATACTTGGAACCAGAAGTATCAATCTCATACCCGTAAATATTATTAGAACCGCCCACCGGATGGCCGACGTCGAGTATGCTTGCATACCGCATGGTGTGTTTTCTATGATCGATGCCGGCTTCAATGAAATGAGCTTTTTCATATTGCCACCCCAACCCCAGGTTTAGTGAAGTATTATTGGACTCACTTTTAAGATACGGAATAAAACCACGGTTGATGTCATAAAGCAGATTATCGCCGTAATACGTGGCGGCATTTGTATTTCCTCTTGTTCTTTCACTTAACAAAAGAACCCCATTGCTTCCTTTATCAAACAAACTGCGCTCCATCAATTGATAATTCGTGGAATAATAGGTCACGCTCGTCCGGACGAAGAGATCGGGATTTACGGTCCATTTTCCTGAAAGTCCCAGGTTATATGCCGATCGTTCCTGATGCGGTACGCGATCGGGCGCGAGAAGATATTCTGTAAAAAAGATATTTCTTTTCTTGAAAGAGTGCAGAGCCGTGGCATCGATCTGAATGGATGATGTTGGTCTGAACGTCATTGAGGCGTATATGTTTCTCACGCTTTGGGCATTGACATCAAAAAGCCTTGGTCCCTTTCGGCGGTTTTTGAAAATAACCGTATCCATGATGGTTGGATCCGAGTTTTTAATGCCTCCGGTGGTCAAACGATATCGGGAAGCGCCCAGATACGAAGGTTCCGCGTCATCGGTGACAGACAAATCAGCCGCAGCAAAAAATTTCAAACGCTTTGTGACAACCGGGCCCGAAACAGTGAGACTGTACAAACGATTGCCATAGCTATTGGCTCCAAGGAACCCGGCCGCGATATCGGTTGTGTATTGACCGGATACGGAGATCCGGTTGCCCGCGCGTCGCGGAGTAATATTAGCAATCGCGGAAGCGTAACTCCCGTAGGATGCGCCGAAGCCTCCTGACTGCACCGATATATGATCTACCGCGTAGAAAGGCAGTTGTGCAAACACATTTCCAGTGAATGGATCGTTTAGCATCATGCCGTCCAGGTAGTAACCCAATTCGTTATCCGCGCCGCCACGAACATGGAGATTATCACTGCCGGTAACAGCCGCCTCTTTATACTCGGCAAATCCCTCATTATTAACAGCAATGCCAAGTCCATAATAATAGTTTCCGGCGTAACCTGATCGTTCGTTACGATTGTAAATGGAGCCTGTAGTACTTAAGATGATACCATCGATTCCGCGGACGGGCAATTTGGATATCTCTGAGCGTGTCAATGTGTTTATTGTAAACGGACTTCTCGATTGGACATAGGGCTCTTGAAAACGTGTTGATTGCGGATATTCACCTGTCGTCGAAGGCAACAGCTCAAAAACCAGTTCGGTAACCTGGTCTGGAAATACGACAGTTTCGCTAATAGTATGATTTGCAAAAGAGCTTGATGAACACGTAACGTCATACGTCCCCGCATCAATTCCGATGAATGAAAATTCACCTGAGGAATTGGGTGTGGTCTCGAAATACGTTCCTTCGATCTTTACGAGAGCATCAGGCAATGGCTGTTGCGAATTTTTGTCAACGACTTTCCCCTTAAGCCTGCCGGTAACGCCGGCGGAGGCGGGAGCAGAATAAATGAAGGTCATCATTATGATCAATGTGCAAATGAATAGGAAGCGTGTTTTCATCGTGGTTCTCCTGTTATTGCGAAATCAATGTTGGTTCAGAATTCGATCTTGAGTCCGAGATTAACCAACCGGGGATCGGAATAATACAAACTATTCTTCATCAGATACTGATACTGCTGCCGCTGTCTCGTATTTAAGGTCTGTGCGTCCGGTGTTGCGAGATAGCCGTCGTTGTCGGCTTCTCCGGTTGCTGAGAAAACCTGTATTGGGTTTTTGCGGTTAAGCAGATTCAGGATCTCGATATAGAGCGTTGCACGGTAACGGTCTGTGATATCAAATTCTTTGGTAACTTTCAGATCCACGGTCATAGTTGAAGGCGTGCTTCTAGAATTCCGCTCACCGGTTACCATTGCCGTAGGAGTACCGGCGAAAATATAGCGTGAAACTGCGGTTGGCGTATATGGAAAACCGCTAGCCCAGTTGATCCACACGAATAGACTAGCGTTTTGCAGAGGCCGGCCGTCTGCGACCAAAGGACCGTCGCCTTTGAGCAAACGCCCCTCGGCAAAGAATTTCAGAGTCGTTCTTTGTTCGTGATCCGAGGTGGCATCGATCTGTGTCTGACCATCCATCAACCAATCAGAGCGAAAGCCGGAACCGAGTTCGTTGGAGCTAGTTTTCGATTTTAAGAACGTCACAAAACTTCCAGCCGAAAAATTATCAGAAATCCGGTCTTCAAAATGAAAATTGATTCCCGTTACAATGGATGATCCGGAATTGTCTAAAGTCCATAGAGTATTTCGGGCCGGTTGTTGACCTTTCATGATCACACCACTAACATTGTTTCGGAAATATGACGCATCACATACTACGCTGCTTGACGAATAGTTTATTCCAAGTTCGATCGCTTCTGTTTTTTCGGGTTCGAGCACCGGATTTGGCACATAAAGCTTAAACGGCGGCGCGACGAGCAAACGCTCGACCATATTTCTGCTGACCAAATAGTTCTCAAAAGCAGGCAGGTGATTGAACCATCCGTAATTAGCGCGAACGATTACATTTTTACTGAATTCCGCTGAAAGCCCCAATCGGGGACTCCACTTAATATATGACTTACTTTCATTCAATTTCTGACCAACCTGAAGCGGAATAAATCCGAATTGTCGAGGATCCACAGATTTTACACCGTTAGAAAAGTAGTCAACTCTCATGCCGCCGGAGACTTTAAATTTCTCAATAGCGTATTTATCCTGAATGAAGAAAGCGGCGGTCTTGGGCGTCTTTGGCCCATCTATAAGAGCTCCAGGGTCATTTTTGTCCTGGTGTTTTACGGCGATCCTGTTCTGGTCATCCATAAATATTCTATAACCATAAATATTATTTGCTCCACCGATTGGGTTCCCAATATCCGTAATATCAAGCAGACGCTCCGTATTCGCCGAAAATTCGAATCCGCTTTCAATAAAGTGCTCTTTGTTCCACTGCCAGTTGAAGTTGATTCCACCGAACCATGCATCGGATTCACTTTTCTTGTAACCAAGAAATCCGCGGTCGATATCATACAAGAAATTATCCCCGTAGTAAGTTGTCGATCCTGTGTTGCCTCTTATCGAAGCATTAAGAAACGTTATCGCCTTATCGCCCATTTCGAAAAATGATCTGGCGGCAATTTTGTCATCTGACGAATACATTCCGATATGCCCCTGCAGAAACATGGCGGAGGAAAGAAAATATTTGCCGGTCAGATTGACTGCATAGGTGGAACGTTCTTCACGAGGTACACCGCTAGGAGACAATAATATATGAGAACTGAATTGATTCCTTTTGATTGATGAAAAGAGCGTGGTCAGATCAAACTGCATGGCGGCATTCGGTGAGTAAGACACGTTCCCATAAAAATTGGTCAGGTCCGACGCATTGACCCTGTCCGGCCTTGCGCCGCGTTTATATTTCAGGTTGCCGTTTTGATCGGTCGCAAAGATCGCAGTGTCGTTGATCGCTGAACTTAGATTTCTGATACCGCCGGTGCTAAATCTCACCATCGGGTTTCCGAACACGCCGGGTTCCGCATCTTCTGCAGCCGAATAGTCAAGAGCCGCATAAAACCGGATATGTTTAGAGATCGGGCCTCCCAGCGAGAGGCTGTATACGTTGGTTTCATAGGTACTGGTGATCACTTCGCCGGAACCGGCAACCGCATCGCCTCCGCGTTTCGGAACAATCTGCGTCATACCGGTTCCAAATTGGCCATACTTGGCGTCGTACCCGCCGGTTTGAACCACAATCTGTTCCATCGCGCCGTAAGGCAAGGTCAGGAAGTTTGCACCGGTATTGGCGTCCGTCAAACGGATTCCATTCATATAATAACCCGCTTCTCTAGCCGCTCCGCCGCGGAAGAAAAGCTCATCGGTTCGCATATACCGCTCACCGAGGGGTAAGGATGGAGCAAAGGTTCTTTGGTAAACATCGCCGGAAGATTGCAGGATGATATCGTTCAGAGAACGGTTCGTCTGGCGGTTGAAGGTTTTTGTATTTACCAGACGTCGCATATATGGATCATCGGATTTTAATGAAAAAGGTTGCGCATTTAGAACAAAGTTTTCGTCCGAAGTTCCTTGCGAAGAAATTTCAAAATTGATTTCATTCAATATGTCGGGATATACAGAGAAATCTTTGCAGGTTAGCTTTATATATCCTTCCATCTGCGCACTGACCGAATACGTTCCCGCATCAATCCCTATAATTGAAAATTCACCAGCGGAATTGGTTGTGGTCTCGAAATACGTTCCCTCGATCTTAACGAGGGCATTTGGCAACGCCTCTTGTGAATTTTTGTCAACG
>JAEUSK010000163.1 GCA_016787925.1 bacterium
ATTTTTCAGCCGTCATTGAGCAAAGACGGAAAAGTGGTCGCTTATTCCGGTTTTAACAAAAGCGGGTTTGACATTTTTACGTTGAAGAATCCGTTTGATATAAAACCTATCGAACTGCCAATTACTATATCAATGAAGAAATTTCGCAAAGACAAAGACCTGCCTCAGACGCTGTCGGACGAATTAGGCTTTATGTCGAAAACGCTGACCCAGGAAGTCTCAACAGACACCGTGATCGAGGTGATGTATTCCTCTGGCGATTCGGCGGCTGTTCAGGATACAACAAAAAAACAGGAAATTTCCTACCGCAATTTTATTTTTTCCGGAATGGATGATAAAAAGAAAGACAAGGAAAAGAAGAAAGAAGAGGAGGAGGAGGAACTGCCTGAGGTTGTATCTCTCCCTGAAAAAGTTTACAAGAACGATAAAGGGGAGTACCGGATTCGTAATTACCGTGTTCGGTTCACGCCAGACCTGTTTTACGGAACGGCCGGATTTAACACCTTTACCGGTTTCGTCGGCGCGACGCAGATGGCATTCAGCGACATATTGGGAAATCACCGTTTGTTATTCGGCACTAGCCTGCTCTTTGATTTGAAAAACAGCAGCTTTTACGGCGCCTATTATTATTTGTCCCGCAGAACCGATTACGGCATTACTGCTTTTCACACCGCTTATTCATTTGCTACGGACTATGCGTATGAGGACGGAACCCAGACCATACCGGGTATCGGGGACGGCCTTGCCGACAGTTTTATCCGTTACCGCAATTACGGCGTTACCGTGTCTGCATCGCGCCCTTTTAATAAATTCAATCGTTTTGAAGTCGATGTGACCCAGTTCGTTATCGCGCGGGAAACTTCTATTGCCAATGATATGAGGCCGTTGCCGGGTGGGATTCCGGCCACCAAAGAAAATATTGGCGTTGGTCCGACGCGCCGCTCGCAGAATACGCTTATCGGCGCTTCATTGACGACCGATAATGCATTAAATACGTATTTCGGCCCGTTTGACGGGCGCCGCGCCCAGCTATCCGTAGTTACCAGTCCCGGTTACGGATCCAGCGGCCTGCGCTTCACGACCGTCTCAGCGGACGCGCGCAAATACTGGTGGTTCAAGAAATATTACGCCGTGGCTTTTCGCGCGAGCGCGGGAAGCACTTACGGACGTGATCCTCAGCGCTTCTTCGTCGGCGGATTGGATAATTGGATCATCCCGCGGTTTCGCAGCGGCGAGATCATAGTTGACGCGCTGGAAGACTTTCTCGCCACTTTCGTCTCGCCCTTACGCGGAAGCGATTATTACGAATTGCAGGGCACGAGATATTTTGTCAGCAATCTGGAATTGCGGTTTCCGCTGATCCATTTCATGCAGTTGGGCTTTCCGATCCCGTTGTTTCTGCAGCAGATCCGCGGCGTTACATTTGTCGATTTCGGCGCGGCATGGGGCGGACAGGATCAGACTTTTCAGGATCCGGACGGCAGCTTTCATAGGGCAAACTACCGGTACGTCGACCGCAACGGGAATATCGTTTATAACCGAGCGAAATTTGACTGGGGCCAGACATTAAAAGGCGAACCCGGCTCGGTATTTCAGGATGCCCGCCTCGGCTATGGATTCGGCATTCGCGCATTTCTTGGCTTCTTTATTCTGCGGTATGATCTTGCATGGAATATCCGAAGCCCGCGTTTTGGAGGCGGCGATGCGAAGCATTATTTCACGATCGGATCGGATTTTTAGAAAGCCAATGATCAGATAAAAATTAAAACCCCGTAGACATTTATGTTTACGGGGTTTTTGTTTGGATAACTTATCAGGGCTATTTAATCAGGAGGAATTTCTCCGTTATGCAATAAAGTCTAATTAACGAACTTATACGCTGTCATTTCTTTACCATCCACATCCAACAAAAGTCCGGCTTTGGTAGAAACCAGCGCCGGGAAAAGCTGGTTGGCTTCTTTTTTTGCTTTCCATAAAACCTTGTGCGACGCTTCATCCACTAAGTATACATTTTTGTTTGAACAGATCACGGCGCGTTTTACGTCATTGGCAAATAACATTATCGCAGTCGTGCCTGCGCCTAATTCATAAGCCGAAGTAGCCGCCGTGAAATCGTCGTCAATGTGCCATAATGCTTTGCACGGGTCGTTCGCATCGCGCTGAATACCCGCAATGCCGTTCCCGCCGCCGATTAACATGTACGACGGTCGATCGATATTAATGCCGACTAATCCTAACTTAAGTTTTTTCTGCGAGCAATTGCCATTCTGCGCCTTTTCGGCGTAGGCTTTATCGGTCACAACGTCTACGAGATAGACCGGATCCATTTTATCAAAGTCCTGAAATTTCCACATGACCTTGCCCGTTTTGCCGTCAATGCCGACAAAACCAAAGTCGCCTTTGTCTCCGATCGGAGTCGGTTTAGGATTATTTACGCCAAACAAAATATTTTCGTCAAGATAAAAACCGGTTCGAACAAATACATTGCCGTCTTTCACAGCCAAGCCTTTGCTGAAAGGTAATTTGACTATAGGCCCGTTTACATCGCATTCCCAAAGTTTTTTCCCGCCTTTGATATCCACGGCAACGACCTTTTCATCCATCGACGCACAGACGTACATCACGTCCCCGACGATGATCGGATCCGGATTTAAATTGACAAAAGACATGTTGCGCATAGAACTGAAAGCGCTGGCATACACGGCAACGATATTAACTGTTTGTGCCGTGGGCGGAACAATCGCGCTGGCATAGATCATCTTATAACTTTCATATACACAACCCGGCGTTTTCCAATCGCCGATTTTACTGGGTTCCCATTTTCCGTCTTTGTTACATACAGTGCCGTTCGTAAGGTTAATCAGGGCCAGACCCATATTCGTTACCAGGGCAATCAGATTTTTATCCTTAAAAATAAACGGCCCGCTTGCAACATTGGCGTAAGTGGTCTTGACATTTTTTCCAAATGCGTTGGACCAGCCGGCGCGTGTCTGCGTATGCCATTTGATCGCACCGTCTTTAATATTCACGCGGTACATGTGCACACCCAATTCTTTATTGGTCATCAGGAATGCGCGTCGTCCGGATACGAATAAGAAATCATCTCCCTCGATTTTATACTGATCGACCATTTGGCCTATAAACGAATTATCCGGCGTTCTCCATACTTTTTCAGCCGTTGCGACATCATACCTTATCAAAACCTTGTTCACGCTGACCAACCCCGCAACGATTTGATCGTTTTCACTATAGGTATAAGACGCCGCATCGGCAATTTCATCATCGTCTTTCACGTCCTCTTTCCAAGTCTGTTTGCCTGAAATACAATGAACCCCCACGGCTTGTTTTTCGAGATAGATGACTGCGGCATTACCAACGGATTCGGCACACACTTCATCTTTCTTCACTCCGCCGCGCTCTTCACTTCCTTTAATTGCGGCAGACCAGAGTAATTTCCCGTTCTTACCGTCCACTAATACAGTACTCTTTTTCAGGAAGACGATGATCGCATCGTTATCGGCTGCAGTCTTATACCATGTATATTTCAGGTCTCCGTTGCTCGGCTCTGCGGATGCATATAGGTCTTTACCGGAATCGAAAGCAACCAGCCGGACACTTTTTTCATAAAAAACCACAAAATGCCCGCTTTTGATCTGGTGATAATAATCCGGCATAAAACCCTGGTCGTTGCGGCTCCAGAGATCACTGCCATTGGTATAATCGATCATGGAAACCGATTTGGAATAAAATGCCAGAAAGTTCCCGTTGTCAAACAGTTTGTAATTACCTGCGCTCATATTCTCATCGCCGCGCGTCCACATTTCATTGCCCTTAAAATCGGTAAACGTTACCGATTTCTGAAAAATATTAATATATCCGTTTGGGGTTCTTACCGATTCCACGAAATCCGATTCCGAAACTTCTTTTCCGGAACGCGGATCTTTCTTAAACGGCGTGCGGGATTTTTCCGATCCGTCACTCATATTAAGAATGACAAATTCTTTTTTAGTTGTATAGGATATCTGGTCATCTTTAACGAGAATCAGCGACTTCTTGCTTTTGAAACCTTTTAATTCTTTTTCCCATAAAACCTTGCCGTCGGCGGCATTGATCACTGATACGTAATCGTCTTCGCGGGAAAAAAAGGCGTGCCCGCCCAGCACTTCCTGAACGTTCTCCAGTTTGTTTTTTGCTTTCACTTTCCATGCCGGAGTTGCTTTGGCAACATCATCGCCTGCAAACGCATCGCGAGAAAAAGCGACGCATAGCGCTAAGGCTGCAATTACCATGAAACGTTTCATGTCTCTCCTCCTTAATTAAATGAACGAATAGATTTAGAATACCACTCTAAATTTTAATCCGCTGGTCATTGCGGGCAATCGCTCAAAATATTGGCTGTAATTGATGAAATAACTCAGCTTCACATAGGTATCTTCCTGAAATCCGAATCGTTTGAATCCCAGCACCCGAAAACCCGCGCCGATCTCTCCGCCGAAACCATGTTCGCCAGTATAAGCCTGCCCGCTTTCTGTCAGAGTTTGGCTAATGGCGTCTTCTTTGGATTTGTAACTAAGTCCGAGAAATGCCGCCGGCCGCCATGTTGTTCCTTTGGTGCCGATATCCGTGCTGAGCGCATCGCTTTGATCGCCTAAGAATTTGAACACTGAAAATCGTATTTCGTAATCTTTAGGCGAAAACGACTTAGTTAAAGTCTTGCCGCGCGATTCATAAAACAGTTCAAAATCCCAGCTCATCTTTTCCCAGTCTTTGTAATCGACAAACTGGTGATACGCCGTGGAAATATTCGGAACGTATCGTGCTTTGACCAACTTAAAATATTTCAGACCGGTAGTGAAATAGGGGAAATAATTTGTCCCGAATTCGATCAAGTCCAACGCATACGTACCTTTATTAATGATTTGCTGCGCATTGACCGCCGCCGCATTGGCCTGCGATTTAGCCAAAGTTGCCGCATCCAACGGCTGCGCTGAAGAACCCGGAAGTACTCGATCAACTAAACCAAATTTACTGATCCCCGCGCCGACAAAAGATCTCACGGGTGCGATATAGGATTTGCCATAAAGGGAAACCGTTCCGCCGCTGACCGTAGCGTCGCCTTGCAGAGTGATCAGGCGCAAGTCCACGTTGGCACCGAGAGTAAATGCCTTATAATAGCCGGCCGATTCGTCTTTATCTTTTTTGAAAAAATTTTTGAAGTCCGTCGTATACCCTAAAAAGTAAAATCCCCCGATCGGCCATCCGAAGGCATAGCCGACCATCATCGGCATGATCGTTTTCCCGTCGGCGTCTTTTCCGTAATTAAAATCGTTGACTGCGGCGTAAAAGTGAGCATTCATTTCCGAAATATGCTTTTCCTGCGGAAACGCATCGGCTAATCCTTTCCAACGATCGTACCCAGTACGTATCAACGACAACCTTTTATTATAAAAAGTTTGATTAATATACTCTGCCGTTCTGTCGGTTTGTGCGTTAATGCTGTCTGCTAACGGAAACATCATGATGAATAGAAGAACGCAGGTGCAGAATCTTCGAATATGAGCCATAACTCCTCCTCAGTTTACAAAAATGAATCACGATTTAGCGTCGTGCGGAAGAACCGGTGTTTTGAAACGCTTCTTTGAATTCTCTATTTCTTGCATCCAGAACCATATAATCGATATCAATATTTGTAATAAGTTTAAGCGCCGTTTCCCAGCTTGTTGCAGTTATGACTTCACAGCCCTCTTTCGCAAACAATTGGCGCATGGCTGACAGTTCATCGATATTCTGATTGAGAATTAGAATTTTTTTTTTCACGCGTTCTCACAAGTTGTAATTGAGCATGCGTATAGAAATCAATATATATACCAAAAACGACGATCGGCCCTAACTGCCGTTTTTACAATGCATAATTTACATAATTAAAAAAATTAAGAAGAAATGAGGCGAGATCGTCACTTTAATGCGACGCTACTTGTCACGCAAATGTCGCAGAGGGGATACCGATAGCAGATTAACAGGGTGTCTTACTCGGAAATTCCGAGCTGATTGAGCATACGGAAAAAATGTGTGCGGTTAATGCCAAGGAGTTCGGCGGCTTTGGTTTTATTGTTGTTGACCTTACGAAGAGTTCTGACAATAAACCATTTCCTGAAGTCTTTTTCTGCTTCTTCAAGAGAAATTTTGTTTTTGATTTTATAACCGCTGTCAACTTTGGCAATAATCTCAAGCGGCAGGTCATTGCTTTGAATCGTTGAGGTGGAGGACAAAATAGCGGCGCGCTGTATGACGTTTTCGAGTTCCCGTATATTACCATCCCATTGATAGTGTTCCAGAATGTCAACCGCTTCATCGCTGATAGACGTGATCTTGTTTTGGCTGTATTTTTGAATGAAATAATTGATCAACAACTGTATATCCTCTTTTCGGTCCCGCAGAGGCGGAACAACGATTTCAACAACTTTCAAACGATAATATAAATCCTCTCTGAATTTTCCTTCTTTGATCAATGCATCTAGTTTCTTATTAGTTGCAGAAATGATCCTGATATCGATCCTGCGTGTTTCGGTGCTGCCTAATCTCTCCAGCTCTTTCGTCTGAACTACCCGTAGAATTTTTGCCTGCAAATTAACGGATAGTTCTGCTATTTCATCGAGAAACAACGTGCCCTGGTGAGCTAATTCAAACTTACCCAATTTGGATTTGACCGCGCCGGTAAATGCGCCCGGATCAAAGCCAAATAATTCCGACTCCAGAAGATCGGATGGAATGGCGGCGCAATTGATTGCAATAAATTTCCTATCAAACCGGTCGCTGTTAAAATGGATGGCCCGGGCAATGAGTTCCTTGCCGGTGCCGCTTTCGCCGAGAATAAGTATCGGTACATCCGTCGGGGCTACTTTGGCAGACAACTCCAAAATTTGAACCAGTTTCTCGCTGGTACCGACAATTTCTTTGAAATTATATTTTTCTCTCAGTTCCTGCAGCCGGCTCCGGTCGCGCCGCTCGTATTCATGCTGAACGTTTTTCATTTCCTTCAGTTCGTTCACACGAAACGCCGTCTGTTTCGCGAAGGCCATCAAGAAAGACAGATCGTTATCTGAGAAAGATTTTACGTCGTCGCGGCGATCGAGATACACAACGCCCAGCAAGGTTTTACGATAAATGATCGGCACGCACAAAACGGAACGAAGTCCCAGCCGCACAAAACTTCCCTGTTTTGTAAAGCTATCCGTCATGGAATCGTCATCGATCTTTACAGGCTGCAATACGTCGAGTGTTTTCTTGATTACCGAAGTGCATACTTCATTGGCAGGATCGTTTATATTTTGTCCGTCAAAATTTTTGCTGACGAAATATTCTTTTTGCCCCGTTTCATCAACCAAAATCAAAAATCCGCGTTCCGCACGTAAGTGGTAAGTGATCTGATCCATCGCAAACGTAATCAATCCCTGCAGTTCGTTTTTATTTGATATCGACATCCCGGAGTTGTACAGGGCTTTAAACTGTTCTTTTTCCGCGGCAATGGTTTCAACCTGATTTTCAAATTTCTTTATATCGCTGCCAAGCTGGACAACATGGGAATTTGTAAGCCGATGCGACTCCATATACGTCTTGAAGAGCGCGCTTAAAATGGTTTCTGCTCTAGAATAATCTTTGCGGGCAAGGCTGTTATTTAGATCTGCAAAACGCGCTGAGAGATCTTTAAATCCTTCATCCAGCTTTTTATTCAGGTCGTCGAGAAGTTCCGTGATGTTCTGCATGGCAAGTATCTGTGAGTAAAATGAATGAAGTAAAATACATAATTGTACGGCGGGTATGCAAGAGGTTTTAACTGGGAATCAATATATCCTGATCTCTTCCGGCCGAAGGTCATTGAGGATGTCTTCACATTTCTGATAACGATTATCCGGGTCTTTTTCAAGGCATTTCATGACGATTTTTTCATGAAGCGGCAGTACTGATGGATTAATTTTGGATGGCAAGGCAGGCTGGTCGTTGAATATCGAATGGATCATGGCAATTTCATTTTCTCCTCGGAATGGCAGTCTGTTGGTCATCATTTCATACATTACGACGCCGAAAGAAAAAATATCAGAGCGATGATCCGTTTTGCCGCCGGTGATCTGCTCCGGCGCAACATAACCGAGCGTACCCATGATCGTTCCAACCTGCGTCATTGCGGTGACCAGTACTGACTTTGACAAACCAAAATCCATGATCTTCGGATTAAAATGTTCGTCCAGCATGATGTTTTCGCATTTGAAGTCACGGTGAACGATAGCCTGCTGGTGAATATACGACAGCCCCTCGGCGATGCAGATTAATAGGCGCTCCAGTTCGTTATGCTTCAGCGGGAAATTGGTTTTTAAATAAGACTTAAGGTCGCCCTTTTTTAGAATCTCCATGGCAATGTATCCGCGCCCCATCGATTCTCCCGTCGCGTAAACCTTGACGACAAAGGGATGCCTCAATTTGGATAGAATGCGTCCTTCCCGCACAAAACGGGAACGGTTATCCGGATCGCTCATCAATTTTTCATTGATCACTTTAAGCGCAACATGAATGCGGGACGACTTGTCAAACGCGAGGTAAACGACGCCCATGGCGCCTTCACCGATAACGTTCTTGATCTTATACTGCGCGATAATTCGTAAGGACCGCCATTTTCTGAATCGTTTCCAACTCCTTATTGAATATTTATATGCGACCGGTATCATGACGACAACAAACACAACGCAGCCTATCCGGAACCAAATCGTTTGCCAGAATGCAGGAATAATTTCAAAAGCCACCGCCGATGGTTCGCTCCACGCGCCGGATACGCCACGTGCCCGTGCTCTGAAAACATATTTGCCGGGATCTAAATTAGTGTAAGAAATAAAATCACGGACTGTCGGATCTTCCCAATCGTGATCATAACCTTCAAGCATGAACTGGTAAATCATATCTTTTTCTGATCTCAGTTCTATGCCGACCACTTGAAAATCCAGCGAATTTTGGCGAAAAGATAACTGGTTCAATACTTCCGTTGTGATTTCCTTGCCAAAGGAGCGAATTTTATCTATATAAACTAACGGCGGAACGACGGGCATCGGTTTTTCACTCAGCTTGAACCGGCACGCGCCCCGCGGAGTTCCGAACCATATATTGCCTTGTCTATCAGAGATCATGGCGTTTTCATATACCTCGTCGCTTAAGAGCCCTTTTTTGACTGTATAAGACTCCATATTTTTTCCGTCCCATATATTCAGGCCTTGTACAGTTCCAATCCAAAGACGTCCCTTTTTGTCTTCCTGCAGGGCAACTACGTCATTTGAAGTAAGGCCGTCCCGTTTCGTAAATGTCTGAATGATACCGTCGCTGAATAAGATCAATCCGGCCTGCCGTGTACCCAGCCATAGATTGTTTTGTTTATCTTCATAAACTACGGTAACCTGATTAGCCGGAAAACCGTTATTCTTGGAAAAAGTCGTGAAGGGATTCAGATTTTTATAAAAGCGCTCCGGATCCCAAACCGACAGGCCGCCGGCTTCTTTGAAACGGCTGGGTTGTCCGCAGCCGAATAAGATGCGCCCCTTCCGGTCTTGAATCATACTGAAGACACGAAGGCCCGCAAGCCCCTGATTTGTGCCGAACTGAACAAACTGTTTATCAGGCGAATACCGTATAGCGCCGTATGCATCGGTGCCAAACCAGATGTTTTTCTCTTTGTCTTCCAATAGACAAAGTACATCGGTTAAATAAATATTTTTTTTATTGAATGGCGTGAATTTTTTTCCATCGTATACAAATACTCCCTGACCGGTTGTAGTTACCCATATTCTTCCTTGCGAATCTTCCATCAGCGCGTATACCGACTTGCTTTGTAATCCGTCTTTTGCCGTAAAAACAGTATAGGATTTACCGTCATAACGCGTGAGGCCGCTCTCATAAGAAGTGAACCAGTACGCTCCACGGCTATCCTGAATTACGTCCAACACATAATTTCCGGCCAAGCCGGATTCCTTATCGTAGTTGACAAAAGGATAGGAAACCAATTTGACAAGGCCGCTGTTGGCTGTTCCAATCCACAACGTGCCTTCACGATCTTCGAAAGCCGCAGTAATGTTGTCCTCAGGCAAACCGTTTGCAGCCGTTAGAAAATTGACCGCGCCGTCATCTTTGATTATCAGCCCGGCTCCAAATGTCGAAAAAAGGAAAGATTTATTTTGAGTTTTGATAGTTCCGTAAATTTTTGTATTAAATAATTCCGGAAGTTGCCCCGTCAGAATTTCAGCTTTCTTTTCTGTCACCTTGATCTGTTTTACGCCGTGATCGAAAGACGTCACCCATATTACGCGGTTTTTGTCTTCTTCAATGCCGCTGATTCCGGAGGTAACCTGAAACGGTGAAATGGTTTGTATCTTTCCGTCACTCAGCCATGATATTTTGCCTGTAAATTCTCCAAACCAAGCCGTGCCGTCGGACGCAATGCATATTTGATCTATACTGCGCCCCTCAAGTAATTTTTTGATATGAATATTTTGAGATAAACTGTCGGTTTGAATGACCGTGACGCCGTTCTTAGTGCCAAGCCACACATTGCCGCTGGTATCCGCCTGCAGGGACAGCACGGCGTTGTGGGTCAATCCGTTGGCCGTGGTAAAGGCGCGTAAATCGTAATTTCCAAAACCGTTCCGCATAAATTTTACCGCGCCTCCGCCGAGCGTTCCAACCCAGATATGGCCGTATCGGTCTTCGCATATAGCGCGCGTCGCGTTATTGGGAATCCCCTCGTCGGTCGTAAAAACCCGGAAAACTTTTCCGTTATACATGACCACGCCGCCGCCCGTCGTAATCCAGAGATTTCCTAAACGGTCCTGTATGATCCGTTCAGCCGCAAAAGGCGGCAACCCATCGGCGGTGGTATAAATTTTTAGCGAGTATTTTTGGGAATATAGTACGGCTGGCCAAATAATCATTAGCAAAACAATATAACCGGCAAGTTTCTGACTGGACTTTAATCTTATCATAAAATGGGTTTGTTTTTTCCCTGCTTCAGTTTTTTACGTCCTTCAGCCAGGGCCTCATCATAAAGCGATTCAAGTTCTTTGTTGGTTCCGCGAATGCCGTTAATGACTTCTTCGGTCCAATCGAGATATTCCCACCGCCGTTCAAAGGGCCAATCTTTCGGGGGCGAATTCGTCACATCGCGCACATTACAGATTTTATCGCATATCTTGAGTTGCTTAGCCCGCATACTCTTTAGCGGCGCACGTTCAATCTGAAGTCTTTTTCTCTCTTTTTTTGATAATCGCTTATCGTCCGTCACTTCCAACACCAGCCCGAGAACTTCATCGCCAAAAAGTTTCTTTATCTCATCAGGCGTTGTCTCGGTATCTTCGATCGTATCGTGCAGCAGTGCCCCAAGAATCACGATGATGTCGCGAACTTCACCAACATTCCACAAAAGTTCCGCAACCTGAATCGGATGATTTATGTAGGGGGACGCTTCGGCATCCTTTCGGCGCTGGTTACGGTGTTTCTCGGCTGAAAATTTTAGCGCCGACAAGATCCGTTCTATATCTTTTTCGTGAAATACGGTCATATATCTACGGTTTATTTTTTCTATCCGCGATCATGGCTGTGAATGAACCTAGTCGAAGATCTTCTGCTTTGAGTCCCGTGAGATGAATTTCTTTCTCCGTTAATGCGCCGCATTGGATTCCGCGCCGGAAGAAGTTCATTAAACCCTGCCCGCTGGCCGCATCATCAAACATCTGTCCGCTTAAAGATGCCTGATTACCTTTTTCAATGGACGATTTCATCCGTGCCGATGCGGCTTCCAGTCCTTCCAGGTAGAAGTTATACACTGCAGCGTATCGAACGGGCAGATGCCCCGGATGAAGATCCCAGCTTTGATAAAATCCCTGCATTAAAGATCGTTGAACCTGAGCAAAATAATTTTTCCAGACGCCGTGAACGGCTTCTCGGTTTTCTTTTACTTGTCTAATTGACAACGCTTTGCTAACTGCGCGATGCGGGCCGACAGGAATCAGGTGAACGGCGCCGTCCGAAAGCCTAACGCCCGTTCCGGCCAACGCAACCTGCATGGCCTGTCGCGCAAAATCGTTTGCCGGGTGATCAAGCGTTTGAAACCGGGATGAAATATTTAATCCGGTTGTGTAATCGTACGGCCCAAAATGCGCCGCAACGCATCGCCCTTCACCAGCAGTGACTATATCTGTTAATTGCGATTCGCCTTTACATCCGACGATGGCCTGCGGCGATTCGATCATGAATTCTAATTTTAGCGATCCGTCAGGCAGACGATGCAGCTGTTCAAATTCTATCAACAATCGGACTAAAGCTTTTATTTGTTCAGGCGAAACAACCTTGGGGAGCGTCACAACAAAATTTTCAGGTAATCGGTTGCCGCTTTTTTCCAAATAAATGGTCAGAAAAATGTCCAGCGTGCGCATCGCGCGCCTTTTGGATTGTTCTGAAAATGATTTGATTCGAATCCCAAAAAATGGCGGCAAAAGATTTTGTTCCATGGCACTCGCAGTCTCCTGCGCTGTACGCATGGCTTCGTGATCTTCCTCTGCGTCGGTACGATATCCAAATCCGTCTTCAAAGTCTATGCGGTAGTCTTCGATCGGTTCACGTGTCAACTTTTTGATGACACGATTGTAAACGGTATTAGCAATCCACGCGCTCTTGTTTTTGCTTTCAAGTAGAGACTCTTCCTTTTCCACTTTTTTTCTTAGAATCTCTAACTGTTTTTTTGAAACCGGCAGCTTCTTACTACCCGGCAGGCCAACGGCCTTTGCAAATTCTGCAAAATTGGCGGCATTAACATGCATCACATTCAATGCCAGTTTGCCGAGTTTAGATATCGTATCCGACTTGAATAAATGCGCGCCGCCGTAAAACGTGTGAACCGGCTGATGCCCTAAGGAATCACCCGGATAAATTTGGGCAAACTGCTCATTGGCCGCTTTCAAAGACGCCAATACCTGCTGTTCCGTTTCCGATGAAAGAGAACGGTGAAGATTAGTATCCGCTATGGCTAACTGTGCCGCTATGCGACTCATAAATTATATCTTAAAATCCGTGTTAAAATTCAATTTATTCCATCACCCACGCAAGCAATGCCATACGAATAGTGATACCATTCTGCGTTTGACGAAAATAGGCGGACCTCGGGTCCTTGTCCACTTCAGGAGCAATTTCATTTTCCCGAGACAAGGGGTGCATGATAATGGCTTGGGGCTGCATTAATTTTAGCGAACCCGCGTCAATAAAATACCGCTGAACGATCTTTGTATATTCTTCATCGGCTCCGGCGAATCGTTCACGTTCAATCCGGTTGATGTAAACTACGTCCACTTCAGGAAGAACGGCGTTTAGGTCTTCACCCAGCGTGTACCAAACATGATTTTCCCCAAGATGAGAAAGTATATCTTCTTTCATCTGCAAGGACTTCGGCGCAATAAAATACAGTTTCACCCGTTCATATTTTCCGAGAAGATAGGACAATGAACGCGCAGTCCTGCCGTCGGCAAGGTTTCCCACCAGGGCAACTTTCAATCCATCCAGTTTATTCGTTTCCTTATGAATCGTGTAAAGATCCAGCAGGGCCTGTGTGGGATGTTGCCCTCCTTTTCCGTCACCGGCATTGATAACCGGACAAGTCGAAACTTCGGCCGCCCGCTTTGCTCCGCCGATATGATTATGCCGCAGAACGATTACATCGCAAAAATCGTCAACAACCCGGATAGTATCTTCCAGTGAATCCGACGGCGTTGAGGAAAAAAATTGTGAAGCGTGTTCGGTAGAAATTACTTTGCCGCCAAGACGCGCCATAGCCGATTCGAAGGATAATCGTGTAAGCAAACCCGATTCATAGAACAGCGACGCCATGACTTTATTTTCATAATCACGCGTGCCTCCGCGCTTAAGAATTTTTTCCATATCGTGCGCGCGATCGAACAATTCCACCAACATCGGCAAAGTGAATTGTTGTGATTCAATGATGTGTCTCAGTTTCATTGCAGACCTCTTCTTATTGTCAATTACGATAAATATGCGTGCCTGCTTTTCCATTCACGGCGTCAACCAAAAGTTCGGGTTTCGTGATGATCACTTCCTCGCCGCCATGAACAATAAATTCAGCGGCCGCTTCCATTTTTGGCCCCATGCTTCCCGGAGGAAATTGTCTGTTTTCCAAATATTGTTTTGCCTCTGCAAGCGTAATTTTGTCCAAAGCAACCTGATCAGGCTGTTTAAAATTTAAATATACACGATCCGTATCCGTTGAGATAATAAATTTTTTCAAACCCAGTTTTCCTGCAAGCAATGCGGATGCCCTGTCTTTATCGATAACCGCTTCAATCCCGGAATAGTTTTTTTGGTCATGAACAACCGGAATTCCGCCGCCGCCGACCGCAATAACGATCATCCCGTCATCCATGCAATGTTTGATGGCGTCGAGTTCAACAATATCAATCGGTTTTGGCGACGGAACCACTCGGCGATAGCCTCTGGCGGCATCATCTACAATGTGCCAGCCAAGCTCCTGTTTCCGCATTTCAGCGGTCTTTTGAGACATAAACGGGCCGATGGGTTTTGTCGGATGCTGAAATGCAGGATCGTCTTTTGATACTACAACTTGAGTTAGAATCGTAACGATCGAACGGACTATTTTCAGGGCATTCAATTCCGTTCGTAATGCATTTTGCAAAATATACCCGATCTCGCCTTGGGTCGAAGCATCGCAGCAATCCAGCGGTAGAGGATAGACCTGCGATGAAGCCATTTCCGAACGGATCAGCTGCGCGCCGACCTGCGGCCCGTTTCCGTGTGTGATGATCAACGAGTGTCCTTGTTTGATGAGCGCCGCGAGATAGCGGCACGTCGTTCTCGCATTTTCTATTTGCTCGCCGATCGATCCGCGCTGACCATGACGGATGAGTGAATTACCGCCGATGGCTATTAATATGGGTGTCGTCATTGAATCGCTAAAAATTAGAATGAATGCAAGTTCTTACTAGGACACAAAGAATATCTCTGAACATAGAAGAAATGAAAAACATATAACAAGAAACTAATAATGATAAAGTGAAAACGTGCTGCAGAGAACCAAAAGTAATAAATGTTGTAACCAAGTTATCCGAAGGAACCTCTTGTTAGAGATTTTTTGTTTTTTGTTTAGTGTTACTCATTAAACCTATACTGCACACCTCGCTAAGCAGTAACAAAAAAAAATAAACTATTATCCCTTGACTTCTTTCAGATACATCATGGGAAACGCCGCATACCACGCCGAAGCTTTCACAAGATGTTCCACCGGTATGTGCTCCGTTGCCATGTGCGCGTAAATTTCATTTCCCGGCCCGAATCCGATACACGGAATTCCGTGCATGCCCATCACGGCGACGCCGTTGGTGCTGAACACCCACCGGCTCACTTGCGGCTTTTCATCAAATAATCCTTCAAATGTTTTAACTCCCGTTTTGAGCGCCGGATGCTCTTCCGGAAGCAGCCAGGTCGGATAATATTTTTTCGTGGGATAAGTTAGGCCTTTCCAGCTTGGAACCGCATAGTCAAGTACTACAACTTCTGCCTCCGCCGCTTTCACGCTCGGCAGATCCTGAATTTCCTTCACGGCAGATTCCAGTGTGTCCGTTGCGGCAAGCCGGCGATCTAAATGAATGGTTGCCGAGTCAGCAACCGCGCAAAGCGACGGCGAAGTTGAACGAAATTCTGCGATCGTCACCGTGCCTTTTCCGAGGAACGGTTCGCCGCCGAGGCGCTCATTCAGTTTTTCGATATCCAATACGATCGGCGCCATTTTATAAACGGCATTAACGCCGCGTTCGGGCGCGGAACCGTGACATGACACGCCTTTGGTGCGAACTTCAATTTCCATGCGTCCGCGATGCCCGCGGTACACGGC
>JAEUSK010000177.1 GCA_016787925.1 bacterium
CTTAAGCAGCCAATGCGTATGCATTGTTGTTGTTTGTCTTGTTTCCGCTTATTTTACGAGCACACAGAAAAAGCTCGGCACGCAACCCTTAGCGACCTAGACCCGTCGAAGCCAGTTCGTCCCCAATATTTTCAATGAACATTTTACAGTAACCAGCTAACAGTTATCAATGAACCATATCTACACGTACAACAAGGTGACCGTGAATTTATTCCACCCCATGAGAGCAAAAAAGCCCGTGAGGGCGCTATTATTCAATGTTCGTTGATATCAGCTAACTGATCATTGAATTCGTGCGACCACAAGGAATCGAACCTTGAACCTAATGATTAAGAGTCATTTGCTCTGCCAATTGAGCTATGGTCGCAGTCATAATGAACAATGAGTAATGAATAATAAGTTAATATTGCACATTATTCATTGTTCATTACTCATTAAAAATGAACGGGGCAAATCTATATAAAAAGAATTTCCTTTGCAAGATTTTTCTACGCCGTATCAAGTTTTTGATTCGCGCTGCGAAAGCACGTTATGCAACAGGATCCTAAACTCCTCAATGTCGTAAGGCTTCACTATAAATCCGGAAAAACCATGTTTCCGGAAATCAGAAATGACCGGATCATTAGAATAGCCGCTTGCAACGATCACTTTTGCGTGCGGATCGTACTCGAGTATTTTTTTGATCGCATCCTTGCCTCCCATACCGCCCGGAATGGTCAGATCCATAATCACCGCATCAAATGCGTTATCCGAATCTTTAGCTTCTTTATACATCTTAATGGCCTCAATGCCATCGCCGGCCGCTGCCGATTCATATCCTATTTTTTTCAAAATACGCGAGGTGATATCACGAATATCTTCTTCGTCATCCATCACTAATATTCGGCCGGATCCCTGTCCGATCGCCATTTTGTGTTCTTCCGGTTTCGCCATCGGGTGCCCGAATGCCGGTAAATAAATGAAAAACGTCGTCCCGGAACCCAGTTCAGATTCGACTGTAATATATCCGTCATGTTTCTTTATTATGGAATAACAGGTTGCAAGCCCAAGTCCGCTGCCCTTCTGTTTGGTCGTAAAGTACGGGTCAAATATTTTAGAGAGGTGTTCCGGCGGAATTCCGATGCCCATATCTTTAAAAATGATTTTTACATAGTTCCCGCTTCGTGGCGTTGACGAAAGGTCGTCCACGTGAACATTCTCAGCGAATATTCTAATAAAACCGCCGTCCGGCATGGCCTGTATAGAGTTTATTACCAGATTATGAATAACTTGGCCTATTTGTCCTTGATCAATTTCTGCGTGCCACAGATCTTCCGCTATTTGGTATTCACATAATACATTGGAACCGCGAATCATGAAGTCTGCAGATTCACGGATTAGTTCACCTACGGCGGCGGCTTTCCGTATCGGGGTTCCCCCGCGGGAAAATGTGAGCAATTGCTGTGTGAGTTCTTTCGCGCGATACGAGGCCTTTTCAGATCTATTCAAAATATCTGTCAACCGTTCTTTATTATTCGATTCTACATCCATTTTTGCGAGACTGATGTTTCCTAATATAGCCGTCAATATATTATTAAAGTCGTGCGCTATGCCTCCCGCCAAAAGGCCGACGGATTCAAGCTTCATAGTCTTTATTCTTTCTTCTTCCATTTTTCGTTTCTCGGTAACGTCACGAAAAACGATGACCGTTCCGATAACTTTTCCGTCTTTGTCTCTGATCGGCGCGCCGCTGTCCGTGATCAATCTTTCAGACCCGTCCTTGGCGATCAAAATAGTGTCGTTGAGTAACTCGAAAAATCCTTCCGAATTAATAATTTTTGAAATGGGATTGGTGAATTTCGCGCGTGTTTTGTAGTCTACAATATTTAAAACCTTTTCGATCGGTTGATTCAGAACCTCTTCTTGGGTCCAGCCTGTCAGTGATTCAGCTACTTTGTTCATCAAGATAATATGTCCGTTCACATCTGTAGTGATCACTCCGTCTCCGATTGACCGCAAGGTGACCATGAGCAGCTCTTTTTCTTCGGCAATAGCCGCTTCGGCTTTCTTACGTTCAGTAATGTCGTAGTAAACGCCTTGAATAGCGGGATGGTTTTTCCATGTAATCTCGGCAACTGAAACTTCTACATCACGTTTCAATCCGCTTTTGGTGATAACACTCAACTCATAATGATTTTCTATCTTTTCTCCGGCTGTTCTTTTTCTTCTTCGCTCCAAGACCAGATCATAACTTTCAGGCGCTATCAATTTCATATAATCAAAGTCCGGCGCCATGACTTCGGCGCGATGGTACCCAAACAATTTTTCCCATGCACCGTTGACTAATATCAATTTATTAAATTGAATAATATAAACCGGGTTAGACGATTGTTCGACTAATGCCCGATATTGTTGTTCGCTTTCCCGCAAAGCATCCTCGGCGCGTTTCCTTTCAGTTATATCATAAGTGATGAATTGCAGCGCCGGTTGATCATTATATGTGATCTTTGAAATAACCGAGCTGTACCAGTGAACCTTGCCCCATTTGTCAATAAAACGATTTTCAATCGTATCGGAATAAATATCTGGACTGTCAATAAAACGCCGGACAAAACCGGCAACCCGTTTCTGGTCATCCGGATGAATAAAAGGGTTTTCAACTTGCATAAATTGAAAATCACTGACTGCATAACCCGTCTGTCTTTTCAGGGATGGGTTGGCATACAGCATACGCAGTGAAAAATCCGTAATAAAGATGGTGTCATGAAAAGACTCGACAAAGGTTCGGTATCTCAGTTCGCTCTGAATAAGGTTCTCATACAATTGCGCGTTTTCGATTACGGTAGCCGCCGTTCCGGCAAAAACGGAGAGCAGGCGCAAGTCATCTTCTGTAAATGCATTGGTTCTTGCGGATGTTTCCAGAGAAATAGTGCCGATGATGCGGTCTTTTGCACTAAGCGGCGTGACCATAGCGCTCTTGAGGTTATTTACCTCTTCTATATCCCCTTTGAAGCGAAACTCATTTACATTCGGAATGAGTATCGCTCTTTTTTCACTGATAGCAAGGCCGGCATATCCTTCCGGCACAGAAATTCTTATGGACTTCGTTCTTGGATCTGAATAACCGATCATTGCCCCAACACGCAACTCCTGATTTTTTTCATCGAGCAGCATAAAAGATCCCTTTTCGACGGCGGGGATTGCCGTCTTCAAAGTCTGAAGCATGTCTTCCAGAAGAGGTTTTACCTCTATCGTATGACCGAGTAATTGGCTTACTTTTGCCAGCGCTTCAAGTTCACGCACATATTGAATATTCTTTTTCTCGGCCTTGGCGCGCTCATTTGATTCCAACGATATGATAATAGTATCCGCTACCGCCGTGATGAACTCCTGGTCCTCAATACTCCATTCCCTGGTTTTGCCGACTTGTTCATGACACATCACTGCATAAGTTTTTCCATGAAAACGGATCGGAATATCCATAATGGAACGAATATCAAGTTCTGCCAAATAATCCCTTGCCAGCTCACGTGTTGCCGGATTGGTATGGACGTCCGTTGCGATGATCATACGATTACTATTTAAAGCTTCGAAATAGGAAGGATAATTTCTGACATCTAATCTTTCTTCCGGCGCATAGTTATCCTTGCTCGTAGTATAGAGGTGATTAGTGGTGATCGACGATCCGTCGTCGCTGAAGAACCAGACACCAACACGGTCAACCCCGAGCGTTTTAGCATTGATCTGAGTGGTCTTTTTCAACACCAGGTCAAGATCGCTATGATCAATTTTTGACAATTCCAGCAGGGCATCCTGAAAACGAATGGTCTTTTCCGCACTCAGCCGTTCAGCCATGAGCGCCTTTTCACGCTCGGTCATATCGCGGAAAATACCCTGAACGATTTTTTTCCCTCCCAGTTCGGACGTACTGGAGCTTATTTCTACAGGAATTTTTCTCCCGTCCGTATGCTGAATGCGAAAAAAATCCGTATGACCTTCGGGTTTTTGAGCTAATTTCTGGAATGCATCCGTGGTTTTATCCGCATCCTCAGCCGGATGTAACTGCGATTGGTGCATACCGATAATGCGGCCTGCCGGCAATCCTATGAGTTCTTCAGCTTTTTTATTGGCCGTAGTTATTATTCCTGTATCAGCATCGGCAACAAAGATGGCGTCATTTGCCGTCTCGATTAACTTTCGGTAAGTCTCTTCCGATTGCCGAAGGGCGGTCTCACGCTCCTGACGTTTAATGATCTCTTTTTTGAGTTTAGCGTTGGTCTTACTCAGTTCATTGGTACGTTCCTCTATTCGAATTTCCAGCTCATCTAACGTCTTTCTGAGTTCGTCTTCCGCTGTTTTGCGGCTGAAAAAACCCGGAATTTCGTACTTCGTTATTTTTTTTGAAAGGTTGGGCTGGGTTTTTAGGTAGTCTTTGATGTAGCTTTCAACTTTCGACGGATGCCCCATAATGAACCGGCAATGATCGTCGCCTTTGGCTTTGCACAAAATCTCCGTTGCAACAAGTTTGACGCCGAAACTTTCTTCACACCAGCCGGAAGAATATCCGGAATTCATCACGCATACCGGGAAATCAACTTTCTTCTTCGCCTTGATCCACGAATCCGATTCAAAAGAATACGGGTGATCGTAAATAAGGTAATAGTTTTCGTCCGGCGTCGGACGGCTTTCGGGAAAAATATCTACGAAGGCCCAGCCGGAATGAGAAAAATGAATCGGCCCGGCGGATAGTTTTTCGATAGGATCTTTCAGCTTCATTTTCTTATGAAAAGAACGGGCATCCGCAACGCCGATCGCGTGCGCTATATCAAAGAGCAGGCTGCGCGCTACAGCCAGCGCTTCTTCTTCGCTTTTATCCCTGTAAGTATTCTTGATCATCTCAAAAAACTCGACGGACATAGATGCGGCGCGAACAAATATGTAGCGCTGGCCGAAAATTTCAATAGTCCCCTTACGCGCATTCTCCTTGCGCTCTTTAAAATACGCGCTTACAAATTTCTGCGCGCGGGTAAATAACGGTTCGAACTCTTTTGGAACTTTTACTGTTTTTAACATAAAATGACTTGACT
>JAEUSK010000168.1 GCA_016787925.1 bacterium
GATTCGCAACGGGATCAAAACACTGGCCAAACAAGGCGTCTGCGGTGAAACAAAATGGCCGTACGTCGTCAGCAAATTTGCAAAGAAGCCAAGCCCGGTTTGTTACAAAGAAGGAATGAAACACCGGATTTCATCGTACCGCCGCATCATCACTTTGGATGAAATGAAAACATGCCTCGCCGAAGGTTTTCCATTCGTGTTCGGATTTACCGTATATGAAGATTTCGAATCGCAGAGAGTCGCTAAGACCGGTATTGCCCATATGCCGAAAAAAAGCGAACGCATGATCGGCGGACATGCAGTACTAGCAGTCGGATATCACGATCCGAGTAAACGCTTTATTGTACGCAACTCCTGGGGAACCGATTGGGGCATGAAGGGTTATTTCACGCTTCCCTATCAATACGTGAGCAGCCGTGATCTGTCGGATGACTTTTGGACGATAAGGAAGTGAGGGAAAATAAATCATGAAAAACAAAGCAAACTAACCATGAAGGGGTCTTTATGAAAAAATTCAATTTTCTTCTACTTTTATTTTTAATGTACCCCGGGCTTATAACAACACAAAATTCGGCTTGGACGGAGTATAAAAAGCTCATATCAGGATTATATAAACTGACACCATATCCCTTGCCAAATGACAAAGACGGTCCTTGCACTCTTTTAAGAATAGAAAGAGATATCTGGTGGAGATTCTGGAATAGAGGCATAGAAAGGTTTGTGGACAATTTAAATAACAGCTTCAACTTACCTTTTGATACAGTAAATGTACCAAGACTAGATGTTTACTCTTCTGAATTATCTAAATTAAGTTTCAATTTGAGCGGGAATTCAGAAGCAATTCAATTATTACCAAAGGACATCAGTTATGTAGTTAGTCTTTCGCTATCAAAGAACATTGAAATGAAGTGGCAAGTTGATGATGCGAGAATGATCCGTGTATCAGAAAACAAGCTAAAAGAAAAAATCTTGTCATTGGACCCATCAAACTTATCTGATGAAGTAATATTAAAGAGCCTGATGTCCACTAAGACTTTGATTGTCACTGGGACTTTATATATCACTTCCTTTAAGTACATATTTAATACCCAATCAGAAATAGAAAACTCACTAGATATAGAAATGCAGAACAAGGCTGTTCAACTTAATGTATCTTACACAAAAATATCAAATAAGCAATTCGTAATGAGTTCAGAAATTCCGATGAACGTTGCATATTATGCTTGGTCAAAGAATGAAAATGAAATCAAAAAAATGTATGATAACAAAAAAAGAATTTCTGAGTTAAATAAAAATATATTAGAAAAACAGAATACAAAGCATGAAAAGCAAAATGAGATAAATAGAAATAACGTAACCGATGCAGACATACAAAGAGCAAAAATGGCCGTAGAAAATAAAACTAGAATTCTAAGAAACAAGAGCGCAAGCGAAAACGACCTTTCTGCCCTAAGTGATTTAGTAAGGACTTTAAATTCTTTGGAAGTTAAATCAAATAAAATATCAGAGCTTCAAGTTGACATATCCAACATCGACAAAAAGATTACTGATAACAGAAAAGAAATAGAGGAACTTGAAAAGATAAAATATGAGCCATTAGGCTCAACTCTCGTCTTACCCTCATTCATAGACGAAATAAAAAATAAAGTCGGTACTGGCGACAACTAAGAGTTCACTTTTGTTTATTTTCTTCGTTCGACATTTATTGCCCTTATTTTGTAGATTAATAGCGGTAGTAAGATTGGATTTGAATCCCGGCTTATTTGAACTGAAACAAAAACCGGAACAACAGTCCATTCCAATAAATACTCATTGTATTATCCCTACATTCTTTCTAAATTTATGCCCGACAAGCCGAATGAAATAAATTATCGTCATGCCCAAATCATCTATCAAAACCAACGAACGCGAACTCGCGGGCAAAGTTGCCGAGTGGTTTAACTCCGTCATCCAACAGAGAAAATATCCCTTCACTGATGCCACGAATGAGCCCGGGGTCAAGATCGACAAAAAGACCCGTTTCGGTGATATCGTGCTGTGGCGAAATCGCGAAGCCAAAGATGCCTTTTCTTATATCGAACTAAAACCACCCTTTGCCGCATCTGAAAATTTAGAGACCTTCCGCCAAAAAGCGCTGGAACTGAGTGTTCGCTACGCTTACACCTGGGACTTTCAAACGCTCAATGCGTATGAAATAAAAGATCATGAGGTATCTCATATCGGCAGCGAGACAACGCCTGTTCTCTATCAATTAAACGACTGGCTCCGCGGCGATGTGCAAGTTACCATTCGCAAATACGTCGATCGTATATGTGATGAATTAGTTCGCCTTCATGACACGGGCACGTTTACAAAGTTCAGTCCGGAAAAAGTCTATTTCATCAATTTCGTTCGCTCGACCAAAGAAAAATTATCTCCCAAGTATGAATCCTTCATCAAAGAAGCGAGCCGAAGTAAAACCAAGCGTGATAAAATTTCCGCCTATTGTGCGAGACAAGGTATCGCTAAACCGACGGAGGAATTCAAACAACTGGCCGAACAGGCTGTTTACGGCCTCATCACCAAGATCATCTTTTATCTCACGATCCAGCGTTATTTCAAACAACTGCCCGATCTTTATGAATCGAATGATGACGATCTGGGCCAACGCATTTCGAATGCTTTTGCAAAAGCCCGAGAAATTGACTGGCAGGCCGTTTTCGAAAATGATCCCATCGAAGAACTCGGTATTCCCGAAGATACGTTCGACGATCTGAGAGAATTTTTCGGCGAACTCCGCGCGTATCACTTTGGCGAATTGCCGGAGGACGTGATCGGCGAACTCTTTGAGGAGATCATCGATCCCGATCAGCGTCACAGTCTCGGCCAGTATTTTACCCGCGAAGATCTGGTCGATCTGATCATCGGCACCGTCGTGCATGAACCGAAAGGCATATACGGCGACCCCACGTGCGGGTCAGGCACTTTCCTCGTTCGCCTCTACGACCGGCTCCGCTATTTGTCCAATCCCCCCGCGGAGCATCGCGAACTTCTGAATCAGATTTGGGGATTTGATAGCGGTAAATTTCCTGCCGAACTTTCCACGATCAATCTTTTCCGGCAAGAAGCAGACGACTTTGAAAACTTCCCTCGTATCCAGTGCACCGATATTTTTGACGTCTTCAGCGGTAAGACTTTTGACTATCCTCCGGCGGAACAAGGCAAATATTCAAATAAAGTTCCGCTTGCCGTCCCTCCTTTCGACGGGCTCGTCGGTAATTTTCCTTTTATCCGGCAGGAACTCATCGAAAAAAATGTCAAAGGGTACAAATCTTTCCTTACCAAAACATTGGCCAAGAATTATCTGTCAACCTATCCTGCGCTTTTTGACACAAAGCCCAATGTCCCTATTGTTCCAAATAATGAAAAAAGTCTTGAAGACGCCGTTCAGAAAAAATTTCTTCAACTCAAGCTTTCCGGGCAGGCTGATATTTATGCTTATATCTATCTCCATACAGCGACGTTTCTAAAATCGAACGGCGCGATGGCGATCATCACGTCTAATTCATGGCTCGACGTCGCGTACGGTTCCGTGCTCAAAGAGTTTTTCCTCGATCATTTCAAGATCAAAATGATCGTCGCCTCGTGGGCAGAGCCGTGGTTTGAGGATGCGGCGGTCAATACGGTTTTTACCGTTCTCGAAAAAGAGGTGAATCCTGAAAAACGTGCCGCCAATAAAATTCGTTTCGTCAAGCTAAAGAAAAAGCTGACCGAACTCATTCCGTTTACTGACCTGAAACTCGAATCGCAAAAACGCTGGAGGCGAATTGACGGCATCGTAAGCATGATCGAATCGGCGGAACATCAAAAGAACGCCAGATCCGTCACAAACACTATCGCATCCTTCGAAAACGACGATATGCGCGTAAGGATGATTCCGCAAAAATTCATCCAAGAGGAACTTTCCCAAAAAGGCGATCTCGATAAATGGGGCAAATACCTGCGCGCGCCGGATGTGTATTTTGAAATTCTGGAAAAATGTAAAGACAAACTCGTTCCGCTAAAACAAATCGCCGATGTTCGGTTTGGTATCAAGACAGGCGTGAATGAATTTTTTTATCTGGAAGTTGTAAAACGAAGCGGTGCTTTGTTCGACTGTAAAAATGATCGCGGATGGGAAGGCAAAATCGAATCTAAGTACCTCCGCCAAGTTATTAAAAGTCCCAAAGAAGCCGACAGCATTGTCATTGATCCGGATAAAATGAAGTATTCCATTTTTATCTGTGACAAAAGTAAAAGCGAGCTCAAAAAACTTGGCGACACTTACGCTCTGAAATATATCGAGTGGGGCGAAAAACAAAAAACAGAAGACGGCGTCTCATGGCCGGACGTGCCGTCTGTGTCGGGAAGAAAAAATTGGTGGGGCCTACTAAATGTTAACACTGCAAAAGGAATATTATCTTGCGGTATAAGAGAAACTTATAAAGTATTCGAAAACGATAACTCTCAGGTATTAGCTGACAAGAGAATGTATGAGATATATACAGAAAATGATTATGTAATACCGATCTTAAATTCGTTTTTGATGCACTTGTACAGTGAATCCGATACAAGAGAATTAGGCGATGGCTTTATTGATTTGACTGTCTATGAAGTGGAGCAGACACCTATTCCACGAAAAGAATTATTAAACAACAAAATCATTACAGCTTTTCAGAAAATTAGAAAACGACAGATAAAAAATATTTTAGAAGAATACAAGCAAAAAGACCGCATCGTATTAGATACAGCGGTTTTGGAAACGCTTGATCTCGATCCGAAAGAATACTTGCCAAGAATATACGACGGCCTTTGTGAGATGGTCAGAGATCGGCTTGAATTATCTAAGATGCGCAAGAGTCAGAAAAAGCAAACGGTCAAGGTTTCCTACGATGCGATCAAAGCGTCGGTTATTGCCGATTGCCTCGCCGACGGCGTAAAACAATTTCCGAAGGACTTTTACCATCCCGATCTGAAAGACAAAAAACTTCCATTCGATTATGACGCGCTGGAATTTGAAAGCTTTCCTGTGACCGGGCGCCCGCTTCACTACAAGGAATTTTTTGGCAGATTTGAAATCGAAGACAGCGATGGAAAGAAGATCCATGAATCCGACAGCGAGGAAAAAGCGAAATTTGTCTGTCTTTTAGCCAAACCCGATATATTCCGAATCAAAGTTCCAGTCAATAACAAGATCGTAAAAAAACTGCTGCACGACTACCATCAGTATATCAAGAACCTGCGTGACCAGCTCATCAAAGACGCCGGCTCCAAGCTCCACGACTGGAATCTCGCAGAGCGCATGGCGAAGGAGATACTGGTGGAGTACGGGGTGGTAGCAAATTAGATTGATACTGACTTACAATTTGATTACTTTAATCGAAATAATCTGAAAATTATCTCGTTCCATTTACATACATATATGAACCCAAAACAAGAAAAGCTTCTTAATGCTATAATTTTCTTTGTAAAAAATACAAAGAACTGCGGAAAAATGAAGCTTTTTAAATTGTTATATTTCACTGACTTCATCCATTTCAAACGTTATGGCATAACTGTAACAGGGATGGAATATTGTGCATGGAAAATGGGACCCGTACCAAAAAAACTTTATGAGGATATGGCTTCCGAATCGAATGCTGAATTGAACAAGTTTATCAATATAGTAAAGCTTAAAGATGAGGATGACCCGGAACGATATGAATTTAAGTTATATCCTAAGATTAAAGAAGACCTAAATGTGTTTTCGCCGAATGAAATTGAGATCATGAAGGAAGTTGCGTTTACTTTCATGGAAGCGACTGCTACTCAAATGTCAGAGATTACCCACTTAAAGAATTCTCCTTGGGATAAAACGATTAAGAATAAAGGTCTGAATTTTATCATAGATTACGAATTGGCCATTGATGAAGATACGACTCTCACTTTAGATGAGATACGACAGCGACATGCACTTGAAAAGGAATTTGACAGGATGTAATTTGTGGATAAGCTCTTCGTAGCGGGAACTGTATTTATCGATTTTCGCGCAATTAACATTCAAGGTGAAAAGCCCAAACATTTTCTTGGATTGAACGATGCAGACGATCCGGATGATGTGGTTTTAGCATGTGTTTTTAGCACGGAGTACAACCCCGGTGCTCTTCGAGAAGGTTGTAACAAAGAAAAACAAAAGTTCTATCTCCCAAAAAACAAATTCGCATTCCAAACTCACCCAACAACCATTTGGCTGATTCCATTCAGAATCTACAATCTGTCCCAGATAATAAACGGCACAAACTGCAAGATCGAAGAATTATGTGACCAACCGTTGTTTCGTCAAATAAAAAACTGTATTGATAAGAAACACGTTCAGCTGAAATATCATAGTTTATTGAAATAGCACTTATCTGAATTCTTTTCCCCCTTGACCCTTAACCCCAAAAGCCTGAAATTAATAAAACCTATAAGGTCTATCAGAGCGGTTTTGATTCCACCTTCGATCCCGGTCTATTGAGCTTTTTAGGTTTAGTTAATCGAATACAATAGACCTTATAGGTTTGACACCCGGAAATAAATGAAA
>JAEUSK010000173.1 GCA_016787925.1 bacterium
TGCTGTGAATCCGATCGCGCTGGCTCTCATTTCAAAAAAGTTTCCCTGCCTCATCGTTTGCGTAAACATCGCGATCGACAAGTCCACGGGCAATTTTTTCTCGCTCCAAATGGCCGGATTATGCTGAAGGCCCCATCCAAAGTAATTAAAGTCGCCGATTTCTTTATCGGATTTTTTGGGCGGCAAAAATCGAAAAGTGAATTGGGTTCCGTAAACCGTTCCGACGGTTATTTGAAAAGCCGCGAGGCCAACAAGCGGAAGACCAAGTCCCGTAATAGGCAATGTTGCCTGAAGTCCGCTGGTTGATAGGGAGATTGTATGCGTTTGATTATCTCGTGGATCCAAATACGTAACATCTGCGCCCGCGTACCTTAGTCGAAGGCTGTCGGTTTCACTTCCGGCGGCAGTTGCTCCCGTCGCGCGAATACCCACCGCAGTGGCGGTAATCTGTTGAATCAATTGTTGCTGAATGGCATACAATTGTTCAGCGGTCAATCCACTGAACGCCGGGTTTGCGTAAATAAAACTCGTTATGGCCGCGGCCTGGGTTGAATCCAGTCTCGTTTTACTTGATGCAGAAAACGTTTTATCTCTCTTGCTGAATGGAGTAGCCATACCGACAATTCCAATTTCAAGATTAAAACCAAATTTTTTGGCGGCAGGCGTGCGATGAAACCAGCCTGAATTAAGGCTGGATCCGAATCCGGAAACTAACGGCGCCACATAGGATTTAGCAATGTCGCCTGCCATCGAGCTGACGAACTTTTCCAGATTGCGGTTATCACTCTGGCCTTGAACAAGCGAAACCAATAGTAAAGATTTGATCATACAAAACAGAATCACTTTTCTCATACGGACCCTTCGTAAAGTTACTGGTGAGTGAACGTCGATTTAGCCGGAATTTTGCTCATAGCGCGTTCACTGAGCGCTGTGATGGTAAGCGATGGATTCACTCCCGGATTAGCGGATATCATTGAACCGTCGCAGATCATCATATTTTCGTAGCCAAATACCCGATTATCTTTGTCAATGACGCCTTCGTTAATATCTTTTCCCATCACGCATCCGCCCAGTATGTGTGCGGTTGTTGGAATACCGAAAATTGTTTCTGTCAGCAATGCCGTGGGTTTGCCGTTCGTAATTTTCGCAAATTTTTCCGCAAGCATTTTTGCTTCCGGGATAAATGCCGTCGGATTCTTCCCTTTTTCAATGGATGAACCTAAACCGAACAAACCTTTTGAAAACCGCAGCGTCGTATTAATCGTCTGCATGAATAACAGAATTTGAGTATGTTTCGCCCAGTCTGAAACGAAATACACGCGTGAATTTTTGACCGGATGCGTGATAATATCCCATATCGCTTTGGCCATCCGAATAAACCAGAATCTCCCATGTGCTACAGGCGACATAAGAATACGCCAGAAACCAGCTCCTTCGGGATAACGCACCGGTTCGAGGTGACTGTTCTCATCCGTATGTAGAATCGAGCCGATGGCAATGCCGTCAGAAAAAACAGTCTTTTTATTAAAAGCTGTTACGCCGAGCAGGCTTTCAGAATTTGTCCGTACGCCGGCACCAATTTTGCCGGATAGACGTGGAAGAGATGATTTTTTTAATTTGAGCAATAACGTAACTGTTCCCAAAACGCCGCCTGCGAAAATAATTCCTTTCGCGGTAGCCGACTCTTTGTGTTTGATAAATGACGTTGATGATTTCCAACTCACGCGGTATCCTGTTAATCCCGTATTTTGATCAAGCGGTTTGACGTCGTATACTTCCGATTCTGCGCGAATCGCCGCGCCAAGTTTTTGAGCGAAGTAGAGATAATTTTTGTCCAGAGTATTTTTTGCATTGTATCGGCAGCCGAGCATGCAGCCGCCGCAAAAAATACAGCCCGTCCGGTCAGGGCCTTTGCCATTAAAAAGCGGATCTTTGACTGTGACGCCGGGTTCGCCAAAATACACGGCTACTTGTGTCGCTTCAAAATGCTCCTCCTTGCCGATCTGCTTGGATAACGTACGCAACGCGTCGTCGCCGAATTCCATGCGCGGGTTTTTTATTGCCCCGAGCATTTGTAGCGCAACGGGGTAAAACGGCTTCAATTCCTTTTCCCAATTCGCCAGATGCGACCAGGTGTCTGCCGTAAAAAATTTTGTTTTAGGAACAGGCAACGTGTTAGCGTACACGAGTGAACCGCCTCCCACGCCGACGCCGGTTAACGTCGTGATATGACGAAAAACCGTTATTTTGAATAAACCAAAACATTTTAAGCCGGGAAGCCAGAGCCACTTTTTCAGATTCCAATTAGTTTTTGGGAAATCGTCGCCCGTCAGCCATTTCCCCTTTTCGATGACCAGGACTTTATAACCTTTTTCAGACAGACGAAGCGCCGATACGGAGCCGCCAAATCCGCTGCCGATGATAATATAGTCGTAATCGAGTTCTTGTTTATTCATATTTATGCGGTTGGTAAATGTCGAATTGTTTTTGTCGCGCCTGCATCATAAATGCCTAAGTGTCCATTCTTTTACCGTAGTATATGTTCCAGTTCCAGCAAATGGTTAATTTCATACGTCGGTGTTATCCCGTTAAGGTTTTTCTTCATTTCCGGATTATACCAACAGGTATCAATACCGAAATTCATTCCGCCTTGAATATCCGAACGCAGATTATCTCCGATCATCAGTACATCGTTCTTTTGATCATGGCCTATCCTTTTCATTGTATGCTCAAAGATACCGACATGCGGTTTTGCTATGCCGATATCTTCGGAAACGATCACGGCATCGAAATACTGAAAGATCGCGGATTTGCGGAAGCGTGGATGCTGGACACTGGAAAGCCCGTTGGTGATCAATACCATTTTGTAATCATGAAATAGCTTCACCACCATATCGGCGGCATGATCAAGTAAAAAAGAATTCTGTGAAAGCATATTCAAATACCGATCACTAAACAGGATCGGATCGACATCAATTTTAAGTCTTTCAAACAACCGCCGAAAACGTTCCGTCTTAAGCGCATCGGCCGTGATCGTATGTTCTTCAAATTCTATCCAGATTTTTGAATTGATCTCCTGATATAAACGCATGTGAATATCAGGATCGTAAGCGATACTAAAATCATGAAAAGTGTCTTGCAACGCCAAACGCTCCGATTGTTCAAAATCGAAAAGCGTTCCATCCGCATCAAACAACAAAACTTTATATTTTCTTACACTCATATTTTACTTCAATAAGCTATTTTCAAGACGGAGGGTGGAACCATCGGTCATTACCTCTTCTCTTCCACATACATCACACGCTTATTTACGCTAATGAAAAAACGGGTATCATCCGCTTTCAATTCATCCGGATTCATTCCGTCCAGTGCCATCGATTGCCACGCCTTAGTAGGCATGATTGTTTCCCAACCGCTCTTCATTTTGATTTTAACAGGCATTCTAAAATCCGAAACGTCCGATATCCAGCGGTAACTGAGTTTTATTTTAGAACCTTTGATGCTCATGAACAGATCTAATTCTGGAATTTTAGGATATTTTAAATACTGATCGAATAAATACGTGTAATCCGTTCCGGTCATACGATTAACAAAGTGAACGATCGAATCGGTATGAATAGTCTGATATTTATACGTTGACTGAATGCCCCGTAATATCGCAAACCAGAGCGAATCGTTGTTGATCGCATGGCGCAAAGTGTTCAGCATCAGCGCGCCTTTCGGGTACATGTCGCCGGAACCTTCACAATTCACACCGTACACTCCTATGATCGGCTTGTCATTGCGAACGTCCTGCTTTTTCCCAACCAGATATCGCTGCCCGGCTTCATAACCATAAAGTCCTTCAATGTATATTGCTTCGGAATATGCGCCAAATCCTTCATGAATCCACATATCGGCAATGTCCTTCGACGTCACGCTGTTTCCCCACCACTCGTGGGCGGTTTCATGAATGATGATAAAATCGAACAACAACCCTTCCGGCGAAGACGCCGTACCCAGGTAACCTTGCTGGAATTTATTTCCGTACGCGACCGCACTCTGATGTTCCATCCCGAGATGCGGAGACTCGACGAGTTTATATCCATCACGCTTGAATGGGTACGGGCCAAAATATTTTTCGAAGGTCGCCATCATCGGTTTGACCTGCATGAATTGTTCTTTTGCTTTTTCCAGATCGGCAGGCAGTACGTAATAATCAAGCGTCAGCGGGTCTTTGTCGCCGTGCTTTTCGCCAAAGTGTGCGAAATTGCCAACATTGATCGTGACGTTATAATTATTGATCGGGTAGGTTACCGCCCAATCCCATCGTGATCGCCCGTCTTTCAGAACAGCCATCTTGCGCAGGCGTCCATTGGAAATGTTCATCAGCCCGATCGGAACGGTTACGCTGATCATCATGCTGTCGGGTTCATCCGCCTGGTGATCCTTATTCGGCCACCACAAGCTCGCGCCTGTGCCCTGGCACGCCACCGCGATCCACGGAATTCCTTTTTCGTCTTTCGTCCAGATGAATCCCCCGTCCCACGGCGGATTTTTTGCGACGATCGGCTTGCCTGAAAAATATACCGCGATCTTCTGCATTGAATTTTTCTTCAGCGGCTTGGGAAACGAAATGAACACCGCATTGAATTCCCGCGTAAAATTCAGCGGCTTCTTATCGTATTCGATTTTGTCGATCTGCATGTTGTCAAAAAGATCGACCTGAATTCTGGACGTTTCATCTACAACTTTGAATGTGATCGTCGTGCTTCCTTTGATGAACTGGCTGTCGGGAGCGATCTCCACGTCGAGATGATAATGCGTCACGTCATAGCTCGTTCGCTCCGGGCGCAGCATGCCGCGTAAGGTGTCTGCGCGTGTGAAATGAGGGTTTTTTTCGTCGAATTTTAATTGAGAGAAAAGATTTGATATTTGCAGGGTAAATAGGATTAGAAGAAATAAAAACCTTCTCATTTTATGCTCCATTTATGATAAATGATTCTTACTGACTTTGTTTTGATGGGGAAAGTATAATAGAACTACCGCATACGTAACACAGAACAGGAAAGTTCGAACAATAAATCAACTTATTTCTTTTTATTGAATAATTCAAAGAAAAGAATTTATTCAGGAGGCATCCCGCAGATTTCGCTAATTTACGCAGATAAAATTCTCTGCGAAAATCTGCGTGACCTGCGGGAAAGTTTTGAGTCTGACATTTTTGGCCAAATTTTGAGCGAATTTGAAGAGTGAATGGATTTAGATTGTAATGACGCAATTACAATTAGAAAAAGATCAACACCCTCATCCATGAGCGAGAACGAGATTTCATACATAATCAGAGGAGCAATTTTCAAAGTTTACAATACACTCGGGCCTGGCTTACTTGAATCGGTGTATGTTGCGGCCTTAGTATATGAACTGAAAAAAGGTGGATTACAGACGAAGGTTGAAGTTCCGGTACCGGTTATTTATGAAGACGTGAAGTTAGAGATTGGATTTAGGATTGATATTTTGGTTAATAATCTTGTAATCATTGAAGTCAAATCAGTAGAGAATCTGGCAGAGGTGCATCACAAAGTGGTGTTAACGTATTTAAAATTATCCGGCAAAAAACTAGGGATACTGGTAAATTTTAATGCGGACAATATTGCGAAAAGCATTTTCAGGAAAGTGAATAAATTATGAATTCATTTCCCGCAGATTTCGCTAATTTGCGCAGATAAAAATTTTGCGGGAATCAGCGGCATCCCGGATCAATTGATAAATAACGTAACGGTGTTTAATTAAAAAAACATTTTGAGGGAGGATCATGAAATATTTTTTGTGCAAATTTGAGTTCATATCTGGGCTGTATGAAAGCGTATTTCTAAAACAATTTTATGCCCAAAGCGAAAAAGAAGCTATTGTTCAAGTAGTTTCATTTTTTACAGATTCAGATGAAAAAGATATAAATAGAAGCTTACAAAGAAAACTAGGAAAAAATTGGAGTATTACGAAATTTTGGAGTAAAATGGACATGGAGTTTTATAATTCCGATCAAACTGCTGGGTATAAATTGATGTGGATCAAAGAAATCAAGTATGATTTGGACGATTATTCCGTAAAATAAAAATGATAAATAAGAAACCGAGCCCTTCAGATATTTTAGCTTCTCTTTTTCTGGAAAAGGCTAGAGAATTTCAATAATTTACGCAGATAAAATTTCTGCGAGAATCTGCGTGATCTGCGGGAGAGAATTTCAATTTTCCAACTCATACTGCCTTATCACCGGCTTCTGAGCCTTTGACACATCAAATTGATGTTTCCTGTCGTAAGCGCCCCACGGGCTATTAGCGATGAAATAAAATGCGTTACCTGCAAGAACACCCAACGTTGGTTCCCCCAGATTATCTGTTGCCTTCTCCACAAATTCCATTTTGTCGATATGCGTTTGATCGTTGTCTAAATAATAACGGCAAACACGTAAAGGGTTGGTTCCGTTTTGCAACGCTAGCAAGCTGTTTTTGTAAAAATACAAACCATCAATTCCTCTTAATGCATTCGGTGTATCAAATCCGATCTTATCGATCTTTTGGGTTTTAAGTGACAAGCGATACAATCCCGATATGTAATCCGCGATGAAAAGCGTATTTCCGTCAGATGTAAAATCCAATCCTTGCAAATTCCACGCATTGGGAAACGTGAGCCAGAGTTTCAGTTGATCCTCTTTTGAGTCGATCTTGTACATATTCGGTTCGCCGCTGTCGGAAACATACACATCGCCCGACGGATGGATAACCAGGTCCCCGAAAACATGATCACCTTCGATGGAATATATTTTTTCCAATTCACCAGAATCGATATTAAATCGCGCCACCGCGGCTTTCCCGCTCAATGAATCTGTATATCCGATCATCTCCGGCATCACGCTTGTAGCGACCCACAATGTGCGACGCTTCGAATCCACTTTCATTCCCATGACGCAATAGAGTTGATCCGTATTTTTAAAGAAATTCGTATTAACATTTCCTTTTTCATCACGAACGGCGATCGTTCTCTGCCGGATACTGCCGATAAAAAAGCGTTTGGTCTTGGTGTCGTACGCGATGCCTTCCGGATGAAAAGAATTATCCTCAAGCGTAAAGCCGGCACGGGTCATGCTTACGGGCTTATTGATACTGTCGATCAATGCGAAGATATCTTTCATGCCGGGCGTATTCCAAATGGAAACAAAATCGCTGTCGGTCATAAATTGTTTGGAGGAATTGAGCCAAACGGCGTTCCTGAGTGATCTCAAAGCCGCTTCGCTTTGCCCCGCCAGCGCTTGTCCTCCGGCGATGTTATACATGATGGAATACGTATTTGGCCGAACCGAGTCCGCCATCTGCATCGCGCGGACAAACGCCGGATAATCTTTGGATTCGTACGCCTTCACGCCTTCGCGATATTTCGATTGAAAAAACTCTCGCGGCGTCTGCGCGTTGCAGACAGTAGTTACACTGGCAATCATCATAATTAGAATTAGTTTCATAGAGCTCCTCATAAAAATCAATTTTAAGATTGGTACGTTCTATACGCAAAGGTTTCCGGATGGTTACCTGTTTTTTACACAATGACCCTTAAATGACCCAAAAATTCATTGATTTTCCGCTTGCGTGCTGTTTTTGAATCAAATATATTGCGTAAGCAAGTTCTTTGAGAATGAGACCGAATTCGTTAGGGGTTGTACGCCTGAGGCGTACTGAGAACATACCCTTTGAACCTGATACGAGGTCATACCGGCGTAGGGAAACGACAACATGGAAATTCTAAATTTGAAATTAGAAATTCTAAATTGCCGTTTCTCAGAAGGAAACGGCTTTTTTTTTGATATTCTATGGATGTACCATCTAACGAAAGTATTCTTAATCTAAAACTCAAAATTTCCAATTTAGAATTTCAATAGAAAGGATAATATATGTCTTCCAACGTATCCAATATTCCAAGTGACAAGAGCAAAATCACACGCGATCCGTTCCCAGCGTCTAAAAAGATTTATGTGTCGGGCAGCCAACGCGATGTGAAAGTTGCTATGCGTGAGATTTCCATAGAGGATGGATTCTCTCACGATGCGACCAACGGTAACGGCCACAAAAAATCGGTGGTTGTGTATGATACGAGCGGCCCGTACACCGATCCGAACGCAAAGATCGATATATACAAAGGTCTCGATCCGCTGCGCCTTAAATGGATAAAAGGAAGAGGCGATGTGCAGGAACTGTCTCAAATTAGTTCCGCGTACGGGCGCATGCGTGAGAATGACAAGAGCATCGATGCGATCCGTTTCAACCGTACACGTCCGACACTGCGCGCCAAAACCGGCGCTAATGCGTCGCAGATGTATTATGCGAAGAAAGGCACCGTTACTCCTGAAATGGAATACATTGCCATTCGTGAAAATCAAAAACGTGAAGAGGCGTTAAAAGAATTTCAGGTTCAGCATCCCGGTGAAAATTTCGGCGCGGCGATTCCGCCGGTCATTACGGCAGAATTTGTCAGAGACGAAGTTGCACGCGGACGCGCGATCATTCCTGCCAATATCAATCATCCCGAGACCGAGCCGATGATCATCGGGCGAAATTTCCTTGTCAAGATCAACGCCAATATTGGTAACTCTGCCATCGCATCAAGCATTGAGGAAGAAGTTGAAAAAATGATCTGGGCGATCCGATGGGGCGCCGACACTGTGATGGATCTTTCCACGGGAAAAAATATTCACGAAACGCGAGAATGGATTTTGCGGAATTCACCGGTGCCGATCGGTACCGTTCCGATCTATCAAGCTTTGGAAAAAGTTGGCGGCAAAGCGGAAGAACTAACATGGGAAATTTACCGTGATACGCTGATCGAGCAGGCGGAACAAGGGGTTGATTATTTTACGATTCATGCCGGCGTGCTGTTGCGCTACATTCCGCTCACGGCTAAGCGCGTGACGGGCATTGTTTCCCGTGGGGGCTCGATTCTCGCCAAGTGGTGCCTGGCACATCATAAAGAAAATTTCCTTTATACTAATTTTGAAGAAATTTGCGAGATCATGAAAGCGTACGACGTGAGCTTTAGCCTTGGCGACGGATTACGGCCGGGCTCGATCGCGGACGCCAATGACGATGCGCAATTTGCGGAACTGGATACGCTTGGTGAACTCACAAAAATTGCATGGAAACATGATGTACAAACGATGATCGAAGGCCCCGGACATATTCCGATGCACATGATCCAGGTCAATATGACCAAACAATTAGAAGTTTGCGGCGAAGCGCCGTTTTATACATTAGGCCCGCTCACGACCGATATTGCGCCTGGGTACGATCATATCACATCAGGTATCGGCGCGGCGATGATCGGCTGGTTTGGCTGTGCGATGTTATGTTACGTTACACCCAAAGAGCATTTAGGATTGCCTGATCGTGACGACGTTAAGGACGGCGTGATCACGTACAAGATTGCCGCCCACGCGGCCGATCTTTCTAAAGGCCATCCGGGTGCGCAGATCAGAGATAATGCACTGAGCAAAGCGAGATTCGAATTCCGTTGGGAAGATCAGTTTAATCTTTCGCTTGATCCCGATACGGCACGGGAATTTCATGATGAGACATTGCCGGCGGAAGGCGCCAAAGTTGCTCACTTCTGCAGTATGTGCGGCCCCCATTTCTGTTCCATGAAGATCACGCAGGACGTCCGCGATTACGCCGATTCGCTTAAAGTTGATGAAGAGAAAGCGATCGAAATCGGCATGAAAGAAAAAGCGGATGAATTTAAAAAGACGGGATCGGAGATTTATGTTGCGGTTGAGTCTTAAACCTGTAAGGTTTAATCGATCGCATCACCCGTGGAAGCATCTTGTTATTACTGCTACTAATATGTGAGGAGATAAACCTTACAGGTTTATACCAAAGGCCAGGCGGTTGTCTGGCCTTTTTTATTTAGTTAAATCCTTATTTTAACTTGAAATTAAAATGAAAAAAAGCTAAACTTTAATGCTAAAATATACTGTAATTTTTAGGAGAAAATATCATGTCCTCATTTCAAGTTCCACTGGCAAAATCGATGGCTCGTCTGGGTACGGAAACGGCGTTTGAGGTGCTGGTCAGGGCAAAAGCGTTAGAAGCGCAGGGCAAGGATGTGGTGCATCTGGAGATCGGAGAACCTGATTTCAATACCCCTTCAAATATATCGGAAGCGGCAATCAAGGCTATTCACGAAGGATGGACGCATTACGGACCGGCGGCTGGCTTACCTGAATTACGTAAAGCGATCGCAGAATACATTTCCAAGACACGTAAAATTGACGTCGTTCCCGATGAGGTCGTCGTCACGCCCGGAGGTAAACCGATCATTTTCTTTCCTATCCTGGCATTAATCGAAGAAGGGGACGAAGTGATCTATCCCAATCCGGGATTTCCGATCTATGAATCCATGATCAAATTTGCGGGCGGGAAGGCCGTACCGCTCCGCATCGGTGAAGAGAAGAATTTTACGATCGACGTGAACGAGTTGAAGTCGAAGATCAATTCCAAGACCAAACTCATCATTATCAATTCTCCCGCAAATCCGACGGGCGGTGTTTTTACGCAAAAAGACATTCAGGACATTGCGGATATCGTGAAGAATTATAATTGTTATGTGATGTCAGATGAG
>JAEUSK010000179.1 GCA_016787925.1 bacterium
GGACGTGTACTGGAGTTTTGAATAAACTGGCTTACGCCGTCAACATTGATGTCAGTGACGGTTATAGTTTTGTCAGTAAAAGGATTGAACACAAGCACAGAGTCAAACCGCGCCATAGAATCAGCAGGCGATGTGGTCCGAACGGTATATATAAATTGTTGCAGGTTAGTATGCGTAACAACCGATATTGGCGAAATGACGGCGTCGGCTGTGGAGGGATTGTTGGAATGAAACAAGATGGCCAGGTTATTATTCAACGCACCGGCATTGTCAAACAAATACAGGAGACCCAACGCACCGGCAGCATTTTCAATACCCACAGTACAATTGCCGCCGTCAACGCCCGGTCCTAAAAGCGTCTGATACTGGAGAAGAACATGATTGGTGGTTTCAAAGAATACCGCCTGAAAAGTGACAGATTGAGCACCGCCGACCGATAAATCGTAATTGCTCCAGGTTACAACAAACTTACGGTGAGGAGCCGATCCGATCGTTTTATAGTAAACTCGCGAAAATGCGCCAGGTGTCAAATCAGTCCAATATGCTGCAATCAGCCGGTCAGGAGCCCCTGCTGAAGGAATAGTTACGTGAGTCGGATGAGAAGTTACAGAATCAAAACTAACAAAGCCGTTAGAGCTGATCACCAGTCGAGAAACTGTAGTATCATAAAAACTAAAATTAAAACCCATGTTGACAAATCCGCTGGTATCATCATCCGCCAGTGTCAACTCAGTTCCGTCGCTCGCATCGATCCAATTGTATGCTATATTTGGTGCGGGCGATTTGGAATTAGTCCAACGGTACGTGCCACTGCTGTCCTGATCCGCCCGCACGTTCCCGCCGGCAAATGACAATAAGAGCGTCCCTGCCCATAAGAGAGAGAATATTTTTCTTAAACGTCGATTCATTATTTAACAGAACCCTGGTGTTTTAGCAGAATGGGCTTTGCAGAGACATAGGTGGAAAACGCTCCCGGAGACGAACTGAGCGATACCTCAACAAACATATGTTTTTCTATACCGGTCAAGGAAGAAGCCGATAAAACGTCTTCTATTGCAGATTGATTGTATGTCGGAACGGAAATGAGAAATCGAACGAACACCTGATCGCCATTTTGTAGTGCCGTTGCTGTATGAATGAACGTGGATTTGTTGTTGCTGATGACCCAAGCCGTTTGTGGAATATTATTTGCAAAGAGGATCGAGTCTGTTGTGAGCCACAGTTCGGTGGAATTACTGCTGTTGACCCTCTTGATCGATTCTATAACTATTACGGCGTTTTCAAACGGGTTTTGAATTTCTAACGTATTAGCAGCCCCGTTTTTCAATGTCAGTCTCAATTCTACCTGTTCAGACTGTCCGACTTCGAATTCAAACCGACTTAGTTCAAATATCATCCCATTAGGACCTTGCGCTACCAATGAGTAGGAAAAGAACCAGCAAAAGCATATGGTGCAGAGAATAGACTTATTCGGCTGTATCAAATAATGCATTACTCACTCTTGATTGTTCAAAATAGAGAAATTGTCTGTAAAGACTTGTTTGGATAGTTTTAGAAAATATAATTAAAAGCGTTCAGGTTCGCAAGAAGATAAAATTAAAATAATTCGTAACTTCCCTGTTTAATCTGCTTTTGAAAAAAGTAAAAAATAGTCCGTTTTACGCAACGTAAAAAAAGCCCAGTTATCAAAATTTGGTATGCTGAAACTTTCTGCAATCGCAGTTGTCTAATTTACAACCCGCTAAAAAAGGCATATATGAAACCTTTTTCGACCGGTATCGTATTTTAAATAGCTTATTCAATATAAACACAGGATTAGCGATCATGAAAAATATAATACATTTTATAACTTGCGGGCTGTTTGTAATTTCAACCACTGTTATATTTGCACAGAATGGCCGTATGGCATCAGATGACATGGATGAAAACGGCGATGAATATATACAGGAGATCAAGGAGAAATACCTGCCCAATTCCAAGTCCCTTATTATATATAAAGGCGATCATAAATTATCGACGGATAAACGCGTGGATGGTGACATTCTCGTGATAAATGGAGATCTTATTGTTTATGGCGAGTTGAGCGGCCGCGCGGTGGTGACTAATGGGAACATAGTAGTTAAGAGATCCGGGCGCATAGGAAAGGATGCCATCGCCGTTAATGGACAAGTCATTTATGGCGACGAAAGTAAAACAGAGAACTACTCGGCATATTCAAGTGACAAATATCTTGACGATGAAGCCGATGCAGAATTGCATGAGGTCGATTCAGCTCCAAAGGCTCCGACTCCACCTGTATTTGACAATAATTGGGCTGCAAAAGATTCCTACGAGAAAGAGATGGAACGGTTTAATCGTGAAATGGAAGATTTCAACCGCAAAATGGATAAATTTAATGCAAAAATGCAGGCATGGAATGAGAAGATGGCCGAGAAGAATAATAGCCATGAATATCATTATGATTACACCGGTGAAGATAACGAAAATACATCTGTGGACGATGAAGATACGCATAGCGCTTCTTTTGTGCGCGTGGACAATGAGCCGAAAGACCGGTGGAGAAAGAACCGAAATAGCGAAGGTGAAATCACATACTTTCTTTCCCGCGAACCAAGATACAAGTACTCGAGTTTCTTCTTATTTGATTACAACCGCGTCGATGGTCTTTATTTGGGTCTTAAATTAGATAGGAATCACAAAATATATTCCAGAAAACCATTTCAGATATACGGTGAAGCCGGCTACGCTTTTAGCGAAAAGGCGATACGATACCAGTTGGGAGTAGATAAAGTATGGGGAAGTCAGTTTCGCTTCACGTTAGGCGGTGAATTGCATGATTTGACCAGTACTCAGGACGGCCAATTAGTAGGCGATATTGAAAATGCGGTAAATGCTTTAATTCTCAAAAACGATTACCGCGATTATTTCAGAACGTTGGGTTACAGCTTTCAGGCAAGCCAAAATTTAAATGAATCGCTGAGATTAGTCGCTGCCTACAGGGTTGACGATTATTCCAACATGCAGAATAATGTTAACTGGGCCGTTCTGTTTCCTAAACAGGATTTCAGAATCAATCCGGCAATAGATGAAGGACATATGGTCAGCTATTCCGGCGCGGTAGAATTAAACACCGTATCAACGATCAGTGCAGGAAAAAAACATTTTAAGCGCGTGGGATGGAACATATTGGCGGAAGGTGAACGCAGCCGTAAACAACTGAACTCTGACTTTGATTTCACCCGGTACACGCTGAGCGTCGCCCGATATCAGCCGATCAGCCGATGGGAAAACATTGACGCGCGAATAATGGTCGGCGCAGGAACCGGCGATCTGCCGTTACAAAAGATCTTTTCAGTTGGCGGGATATCGACGCTGCGCGGCCACTCCTATAAGGCGTTCACAGGTAATCAAATGGCTTTAGCTAATGTTGAATACCGCGTGAGCTCCGGCATATTGAAAGACGATAAGATTTTCTTCATACATCCGTTCAGTTTCATATTATTTATGGACAGCGGCTATGCGTGGAATAATAAAGTCTACGCGATAACAGATTTATATAAAGGAACTCATATAGGCGATTTCGAAACGGATCTTGGAATAGGATTGGGAGATGAAAAAAATCACTTCCGTTTTGACATTGCAAAATCGGTTTCAGAAAAAAACAGCGATTATAAATTTAATTTCAGAGTCAACTACGCATTTTGACCGCATCTAACATCTTTCCGACAAAAACCCCGTTCTGCCAACGGGGTTTTTTGATTTTATAGTATTATAAATGCACGCTTGAATTGAACCTCCATTATAAATATATTGACCTGCGCTGATTTCCTTCAATTAAAATGGCGGACAACCATGTTTGCGGTATCTGATCGATTTCAAAATTTACCTGTTCATCTTTTTGCGGAAGTAGACCGAATGAAACGGGAAGCCCTCGCCCAAGGGAAAGACGTGATTGATCTCGGTGTGGGTGATCCCGATATTCCTACGCCTCAGCCGATTATTGACGCTTGTGTAAAAGCATTACAAAATCCGGCAAATCACCGCTACCCGTACCAGATTGGCTCCATGAAATATCGCGAAGCGATTGTTCGTTTTTTCAAGAAACGGTACGCAGTATCTTTAGACCCGATGAAAAACATCATTCCGCTGATCGGTTCCAAAGAAGGCATTGCGCATTTCCCTCTGGCTTTCATAAATCCGGGCGACGTCGTGCTTG
>JAEUSK010000298.1 GCA_016787925.1 bacterium
GTCTGGTACGACAATCTTAAACTCGGCTTCATTGATCTAACAACTTTTGAGTTTAAACCAATGGAATTAACTACCATTTAAATCTAAAAAGTGTTACCTATGTCCTGAGTACAAAGTGTTACCCATGTCTTGAGTACACAGACGCATATAGCGCATAACGAAAGGCGGCTACACGACATGGCGCTAGGTGTGCCACCGAATAGGTGGTAGAACAACTAAATTTACCACCAAAACTAATATCTCAATGAGCGCCATGTGCGAACGCGCCAGCGTTCGTGTAAATCATCTATCTAAGTACTCACGCTTCCGCTGGCGCGGAAGCGGACGTGTAAGCCGCATGTTATCTGACGTGGCTTTCATTATAGTATTTGTATCTGATTTTCTACTTCAGTAACAAAATCTGATGTTTGTTTTATCAACTCTGCTACTTCTTTTTTTTCTATTTTGACAATATTTCCTTCTTTTGTTTTACCATTTCGATGCACAATATCATGTCGAACCATGATTGCTTTTTGTAAGTGTCCAAAATTCGGAAATTTTACGTCTAGAGTATCCAAATACATTCCATTAACTTTTGGTAAATCGTGATATATCACGTCAAGCATTGCTTTTTTTGCTGTGTCCTTTATCCTATCCATTTTTGTGTACAATTCACTTAATATGAATTTTTGTGAATTAAATTCTTTAAAGGTTTCAACAAATTTACGGAAATGCATTTCTTTACCAAGTACAGTATTGATAAATGCATCTGATAAATATGTTTCCAGACATGTAATGATCGAACTGTAGATCAATTTATTATGATAGGATGAAAGTTCTTCGTCGACAATATTAATTTTCGAGAGTTCATTAAGAGCAGAAATACTATTGTTAAAATTATCATAAAACGATGTGTTTCCAAGTATTGATTCTAATAAGTCCTCATCGAAGTCGGGTATCTCTTCAATTTCAACGCCCTCCTCATCCCAGATTTCATCACACTCTACGTACGCATCACCATAACTTGCGCTAACATATATATAGTAGTTCTTCTTACAGTTTTCACATTCTGCGATGTAATCATTCTCTCTATAACTATCCCCGATATCTTCGGCACCATAATCCGGTATTGGCATGGTAATCGAATCAGTTATTATCTCCACTCCACATTCTGAACAAGTAAATCGTAGAGAGATTGCTCTTAGGCCAAATGGCTCGAAAAATTTTTGCACGTTTTAGTAATCCTTGTTGTAGAAAGCCATGTCAGATAACGCTCGGCGGCTACACGCAGTAGCTCGCACGCGAGAAATTAAAGTTAATTAAGAACATACTCAAACCGTGAGCGAGCTACTGGCGAGCGACGCCCACAATCTCTCTATCGTCAAATCAAAAGGCGTCGCGAAGCGACACGTGTAAGCCGCATGTTATGCGATGTCACTGAGACTCCTTCAAAGTATCAAAATCAGGTTTGATGTAATCATCAGCCAAAATGTAGTAGATTGCTCCGATGATCAATAACGATATTCTGAAGCCACTGTCAAGCATAGTATCGGCTACAAATGCATCTTTGTTTCCAAAAGACGTGTAATCAAACGTTCTCAAAACCAATGACAGTAATTTCATTCCACCAGAAATCATGAGTAGAACACACCATCCACGAATCCAATTTGCAACATTTCTGTGTTTAACGTAAATCATGTAGAGAACACTTGTTTGAACAATAATTGGGATAATGCTAAAAAAAGATAAAGCAAAAATAAGGAAAAAAATGTTAACAACGAGTAAAACGGAAAGAATTGTAACAATTGATTGTATGTAAAATTTACCCGAATATTTAACTTCATTTCTCTTAATCATGAAAATATTACCTCCAGTAATGTTGTCTCAGTGATATCGCATAACGCTCGGCGGCTACACGCAGTAGCTCGCACGCGAGGAAAAATATAGTTAATTAAGAACATACTCAAACCGTGAGCGAGCTACTGGCGAAGCGAGCGCTACAATGCGTAGCCGTGGGGACTCCAATAAGCGCTCGCGTAGCGGACGTGTAAGCCGCATGTTATCCGACGGTCTGCGCTAGAAAATACTCATCCAGTAGTACTAGATTCGTCGCCAAAGTCCACATCGATGAGACTGGAATCGCTCGACTCCAGTGTGATTTCACAACTTTTCCATTCAGATCTACCGACATTGAGTAATAGTTTGACATCGTCCATAGCTTCTTCAATAGTATCATGCTGCAATGTCTCTTCAATGGTTTTGTCTTCATTTACGAAGTAAATAACAAATTTTGGAAAGGCCAAATCACGTGGGAATTCAGTTATGAAAATTTGTTTTACCTCAATGGACTTTGGCGACGAGCCATTTTCTGGGATTACATAAATTGGTATAACCTTACCTGAAAATAATTCGTAGGGTAAAAACCGAACTATAGTTTCTGATTCATATTTTGATTGTTTCTTTTTCATTCAAAGCAGACTGTCGGATAACGCTCGGCGGCTACACGCGGTAGCTCGCGCACAATTAATAGTGTAAATAAAAAACGTAAACTATCAAGAAATCTTCTAAGCTCTGACGGCCGAAACTGAAAATCTGAAGGAACTGATCTCGGCGCGAGGCAAAGAAGTATTCAAAACTAATAGATTCAAAGAACAAAACTGAAATCAGATATCGAAACTTTTCAAATCGAACTATCGCCTCGCGTCGAGACACGAAATCAAAATCAAATCTCATCGGCTGTCAGAGCGAAGCCAAATCAAATGGTGCGCGAGCTATCGGCGAAGTGAGCGCACACAAAAGCGTAGCCTGTGGGGATTCCAAAAAGCGCTCACGTAGCGAACGGGGAAGCCGCATGTTATCCGCCGTGACCACTTTCTGAAAACTCCAGGCTTTCAAACAATCTCATAATCAAGGAACGGCAACTTTATCCGGACTCTCTGTCAGAACTACGGCTCGACCGCCAACGAAACTATCATAAAACTATAGGCGATGAGTGCGAGCTCGTAAAACAGGACTTTTCTTAAATCCATAAGAGCGAGCACTGATCGCAAGAGTGAAGTAAAATAAGACACAGAAAGCTTAAAATAAAGCAAAGCGAGGAGCGAAGCGCTCGCCGCTAAAGGCGGTCGAGCAAAACGAAAGTCGTAAAGTCAAAGAACAAAACTATCAAACTCTGAAAGCGTCAAGCCTCGTGTGTTTTGGTCATGGCGGATAACGCTCGGCGGCTACACGACATGGCGCGAAGTGTGCCACCGAATAAGTGGTAGACTAACTAACTTTACCACCAATACTAATATCTCAAAGAGCGCCATGTGCGAACGCGCCAGCGTTCGTGTAAACTAACTATCTAAGTACTCACGCTTCCGCTGGCGCGGAAGCGGACGTGTAAGCCGCTTGTTATCTGACGGCGTGCCCCTATTTTTCGAAATCCAAATTCATTGGCGAAGATGGCAACTGATTGGCCTGATTTTTCAAATCTGTAGTAGGAACACTCAGATCAACGACTTCAAATTTAAT
>JAEUSK010000008.1 GCA_016787925.1 bacterium
GCTTGAGGAAAAAATAGCCGATCGGACGGAAGAATTAAGAAAAAGCAACGTAGCTCTGCGCGAAGCCGTTAAGAAAGCGCAGGAAGCCGACAGTTTAAAATCTGAATTTATTGCCAATGTGAGCCATGAATTGCGAACGCCACTTAATTCCATTATTGGTTTTTCAAAAGTATTGATGAGCGGCATTGACGGCGACATTACGGATACACAGCGAGTCGATCTCTCTGCAATCTATAATAGCGGAAGGCATTTACTGGAGATTATTAATAGTATTCTTGAACTGTCCAAAATCGAAGCCGGTAAAATGGAGCTTCACAGTACTACTTTTGATATTGTGCCGATTGTTCATGAAATCGTGACCGCAAGCCAAACACTAGTAATGGGTAAAAAAATTAAGATTGAAAGTAAGATCGAAGGAACTATTCCCGTCATCGAAGGTGATGTCACCAAAATAAGGCAGATAATTTTTAATTTGATTTCCAATGCCGCAAAATTTACAGAAGAAGGATATATCACTGTTCGATTGCGCGCGGATAAAAGCCGCGTTGCGGTCAGCGTGATCGACACGGGTATTGGAATCGATAAGGATCATGTTGACGCCGTTTTTGAAAGATTTCGTCAAGTGGACGGTTCTACAACTAGGAAAGCCGGAGGAACAGGTCTCGGCTTAAGTATTGCGAAAAAATTTGTCGAAATGCACGGCGGTGAGATGCGCGTCGACAGCAAACTCGGTAAAGGTTCAGTCTTTACGATGATACTTCCTCTCAAGCAGAAATCATCTGAACCAAAACAAGAATAAAGGAATGTGACTACGGTAAAGAAACCAATTAAAATACTTTATGTTGAAGATAATGAGATGAACCGCCTGCTGGTTCGGCGATTGCTCGAACCGCGCGGGTATCAACTCTTTGAGGCCAACGACGGCATCAGCGGCGTGAAATTGGCGGAGGAAATCGAACCTGATTTGATTCTGATGGATATCAATTTACCTTTACTGGACGGCCATGCCGCAACTACGCGTATCAAGAGCATTGACAGACTGGCCGGCATTCCCATCATTGCACTTACATCCAACGTGATGGAAGGCGACCGACAGCGCTCACTCGTAGCCGGCTGCGACGGGTATATTAAGAAACCGCTTGACGTTGATGAATTCCCGGGACAAGTCGAAGGTTATTTGCGCGGCAATCGTGAAAAAGTTGAAGAAGATGATGAACAGGTTTTTTATAAAGAATACAGTGCGAAACTTGTTCTCAAATTGCAGAAACACATTGAGGAGCTCGAAGAAAAAAACCAAAAGATCGAACAGCAGTCCAAAGAAATGCGCGAGGCTTAGCTTGGCATCATTTTGTCATTTGTACGAGCTGTGGAAGAAAAACATTCTTATACGGCCGGTCATTCCGCGCGCGTGCGGGCTTTTTGTCTAAAAATAGGTGAGAAGCTTCATCTGGATCTGCAACAGATGGAAAATCTCGGGCAGGGCGATTTGCTTCATGATATTGGCAAACTGGTAGTCGAAATTTCCAGTTTGAAAAATGTGACCGGACTCTCCGATCAGGAATGGGAAGAA
>JAEUSK010000034.1 GCA_016787925.1 bacterium
AAACGCGTCCTTTTTTGTAACACAATTTTCGAAGAAAAAGTCGGGCTCGATTCTCACTTTTTCCAATAAATTCAAACGTTTGCAGATCCATACACTAATTTAATCATTTTAAATTTAGTGCAAGATCTTTTATAATTACCAAAGAAAAACATGAGACAAGAAGCCAAAAATCAATACAAACGCTATTTGACTTTAGTTTCAACGGGTTCCAATGCCGACGAAGCACGATCGAAGATAGAAGATTAGGAATTTCCGGTAAATTAAGTAAAAAAAGTGAAGTATCGGTACTACGCTTTTTTTGTTTTGATCTTTTTGTCATTAGAAGTCTAATTCACATTTATTGACGTTATGCATCATCGACTTGCAGTATGAACTATTTCAGATATGAACATTTGTGCATACATTAAAAAACCTTAAGGTGCAAATCGTATGGAAACAAATTCGAATTCACTCAAAAACACGGCAAGACTGGCCGGTTTACTGTATCTTTTTCTGATAATCACAGGCGCCTATTTTGTTATGTATGTACCATCACAAATTATTGTAATGGGCGATGCAACCACCACTGCCGAAAATATCCACGCGAATGAATTTTTATTTCGAACAGGCATAATTAGTGATCTTATCAGCAACACCATTTTTTTGATTTTGGTATTGGTTCTGTATCGATTGTTCAAAGAGATAAACGTTCATCTGGCTAAATTTATGGTTGCATTGGTGATGGTGCAAATTCCTGGCGTTTTTATTGTGGAAGCATTCAATATTACTTCCCTTATGATCTTTAAAGGCGAAATATTGAAAACTTTCGAACTTAATCAGAGACAAGATTTAGCAATGCTATTTCTTCAAATTAACGATTACGGAACTATGATAAGCATGATGTTCTGGGGTCTTTGGCTTTTCCCCCTAGCGATCCTTGTTTACAGGTCGCGCTTTCTTCCCCGATTTCTGGGCGTCTGGCTGATCATCAATGCCTTCGCCTATCTGGTTATAAGCTTTACGGGCTTACTGCTACCACAATACCAGGAGATGATAAAAACCTTATCCTTTCCAGCCATCCTCGGAGAGGTTGCTTTTATGTTGTGGCTTCTGATCATGGGCGCGAAGGAGAAAACAGTGAATAACGTACTGTGCAATAAGGACAAAAAATAAGAGGTGAAGTAGAAATGATTATTAATGATGCTGCAATATAAAATTAAAAACCCGAACAGATCGGGTGTTCGGGTTTTTAATTGTACCGCGTACGGGAATCGAACCCGTATTACAGCCTTGAGAGGGCTACGTCCTAACCGTTAGACGAACGCGGCGATCATAAAAGGCGTTGCGAATATAGTATATTAAATCAGTCTTGTCAAGATGGAGCCTCGTGAATTGTATAGCCACAGAGGGCACAGAGAAAAAAATAAATTTAATGAAAATCGACAATTTTAGACCAAACCTAAAAGTCTTTTGACTCGGTGGTCTCTGTGGCAACAGGGTTAGGTTTTGAGCTATTTCGTCGCAATAAGGATCGTATACATCGACTCATGGGGCACGTAAGGCCCGCCGCCATACGAACCAAGGAATCCCCATTTGGAGAACTGGGCTTCTTTCACAAAAAACTCCACTTCATTACGCGTGACCGGACGCGCCGGGATAGATAGGGCGCGCAATGTCCATTCATGTTTATTTTTGTCGAGATGAATCAGGTTACGTACTAATAACTCCTGATGAAAATCATTTTCAAGAAAGAAGAGCCTTGAATCTTTCTTAGTACATCGGTCCATGACCGGCATGAAGCGTTCTTTATTTCGCCATATCTTCTCGTAATTCCACATTTCCACGATTAGTACACCTTTGTCGGTCAAGAGTTCACGTGCCTGAGCGAAAAAATTCAACAGCGCTTCGTCGTCAAGCACCATCGGGAGAGAATCCTTCGTGCAAATCACAAGATCGTATTTCAGTTCGCCCACGGACATCGGCGCCAAATATACATCGTTAATGAAAAGCGGAATGCTCTTGGGAAGTTTTTTTTTGCAGCGCGCGATCATGGCCGGGCTGACGTCTACACCGGCTAATTTCTTGATACCGAGCTTGTGAAGCAGTTTAAGCGTTTGCCCCGTTCTGCAGGCGAGATCGCATGCGGATTTGACGTTATACTTTTTAATGATCATTTCATAGAAAGCCGCCTGAACCCGCGTTAACACTTCTTCGGGGTATAGAATATCAAAATATTCTGCAATAGATTCGCCGTATTCGATTTCAGATAATAAATTTTCAATCTGAGGGACATTACGGCTGAAGTAGGCGGATCTTGCTTTTTTCTTTGCCGATACTCTGGCAGGAACTCGTTTTTTGGATTTAGCTCTTTTTCGTGCAGATTGATTAGAGGAAACGCGCTTTTTGGGTTTTGGCTTTTTTCTGTCGGCCATACAATCTTCCGATCACTGAAGTTTTACGCTGTTTAATGCTTGATTTAATTTTTGAATCTCGGTAAGTTACTTCTATTCAGTCAAAAAAGCACGAAAATATTTTCATGCGCAACTGTACTATCGGGAGATTTTCCTATGAAATCCTTACTATGTATCACCGCCATGATCTGCTTGATATTTATCGCCTGCGCGTCGGACCCGGCAAAAACAAAGACTGCCGAGGCCCCAAAAACTTACTCAGTGAGCAATAAAAAGAGTATTAATTCCGTAAACGTATCGTCAGACGGGAAATGGATTCTAGTCGGCGGCGAAGATAAGAAAATCCGGCTTCTGAATGCGGCCAATGGCGAAACCCTGTGGATGTCGGATGAGCAGCCCGACGCGGTTTTGTCTGTTGCCATCTCGCCGGATAGAAAATATTTTGCAGCCACGTGCGGCGACAATACGCAGAATACGGCGCAGGTGGTAGTCTATGACATGCAGACAAAATCCGAAGTGTGGGGGAAAAAGGGACAGACGAACAATATTCAACTCGTCACATTTGCCGCCGACGGCAAAAGCATTGTGGTTGCCAATCATTTCAGCATCGCCTTTTATGAAACGCAGACGGGCAAACAGCTTCATTATTTTTCAGGACATGCGGCCGACGTCGCCGCGCCTTACGGGCATGTGGATGCCGTAACGTCCATTCGCTTTACCAACGACGCCTCGAAGATCGTTTCCGTCGGATGGGATAAGAATGTGAAAGTATGGGATCTGAAGGCCGGACATGAAATCAAAAATTTCCCGGAAGCGGACGCAATCAATACATGCCTTCTCTCGCCGGATGCGAATAAGATCATTACCGCCGGCGCCGGCGACCTGCATGTGTGGAACAGAACGACTGACCGCACGGACACGATTATTTCGTATGAAGAAGAAATCAAATGCATGGCGGCATTGTCGGATGAACAGTATTTTGCTACCGGAGATATGAGCGGGAGTATCGTATTGTGGCGTATGAGCGATTATGCAAAACTGATCGAAATAAAAAATGCGCATCAACTCGGCGCTTGGAGCATGGATGTATTCCCGGACGGAAGGCATTTCGTCACCTCCGGCGGCGACGGTTCCATCATCGTTTGGAGCCTGGATTATCTGCTGCAAAACAATCCGGTGGCAGATTCTGCCGAAGCAGTGAAAGGCCATATCAGATAAAATTTAATATTTCTTGACAAACGCTCTCTTCGAATCTATATTGACGGGCGTATAGTTCTTTGTAATTTTAGTTTAGGTGTCACGCCTCCGGCGTGATGAAAAGGGAATCACGTTAAATTCGTGGACTGCCCCGCAACTGTAAACGAGCTTTGAAATCCACTGTCAGCCGCCGGCTGATGGGAAGGTAAAGCGTAACTCGTAAGTCAGGAGACCTGCCTAAACTGTTTAACTGTCCTCGAGGGAAGGCGAGCGTTAAAAACAAATAGACTAATATTCTATTTTGATTTAATCCTCATTCCCTTTCGGAATGAGGATTTTTTGCTTTATGTGCTTTTTAACTTTACTAACGAAGGAAAGAAGATGAAAAGTGGATTTGCTGGAGTGCTGCTAATTGGCTTTTTGTACCTGTGCGGGGATTCGGCCGTCTCTCAGAATGACAGCCTGAAGAATTATGTGCTTGACCGAATTATAGTGACGGCCACACGCAACGAGGAAGATGCCGCCAAAACGGGAAGAAGCGTGACGGTGATTACAGAAAACGAAATAAAAAATTCGCCGTACCGCAATATCGGTGAATTGCTGGGGCAGCAGGAGGGGATTTATATGGTCGGTACAAGACAAACGCACGGCTCAATTCAAACCATTTCCTTGCGCGGCGCGAACAGCAACCATAGCGTTGTGATGGTGGACGGCATGCGCGTGACCGATCCATCCAGTGTGGACAATGCGGCGGATATATCGGAATTATCATTAGCGAATATTGAAAGAATTGAAATTGTCAGGGGCGCCCATAGTACGCTGTACGGTTCGGCCGCCATCGGCGGAGTCATTAATATTATAACAAAGAAAAATAATTTCCCTGGGCTCAACGTCGATGCCGGTATTCAAACGGGTTACTTCGGCAAGGGAACTTCGGAGCTGAGCCCTAACGCGTATGTGAACTATACCTTTTCAAACGGCTTTTACGCTAACGGGGAAGTGATCTATACAAAAGTGAAAGGCATCAACGCCGCAGTGGACACCGTTACGCAGCAAGGCGCGTATAAACACTTTGATAATGACGGATTTAGGAAATTGGATCTGATCGGAAAAATAGGCTATAAGAATGAAAAATTTGATATTTTCACTTCGTACAAAGATGTAGCCCAAAAAAGCAGCCTGGACGTGGGCGCTTTTGTTGACGACCCAAACTATACAATAGATTTCAACCGAAAACTGTTTAGTTACGGCGCAGCTTACCGGTTGAATGAACAATTGAATTTTAGTTATATGGGCGAATATTCTTCAACGGCCCGAAATGCAGTTAACGATTCTAATTTCGTCGATAATATGGGGAATTCAAATCACAGTTATTTTAAGGGCGATTACAAGGGTACTTTAAGTAATAACGAATTTCAGGCTAATCTGAATTTGCATGGGATCAGGTTTGTTGCAGGGATGGGGGCTTATAGAGAAACTATGACGGCAAATACTTTTCTTCTTTACACGGATCCATTTTTTTCTTATAGCAGTGCCGCGAGCTTGGATTCTCTTGATATACATTCTGTGATTTATAATGGCTATGTTCATGTGGATATACCTGGGAAAGTAATCAACGAAAACTTGAGCCGATATGCCGTCGGACTGGGCGGACGAGTGAATCGTCACAGTTCGTACGGTAATAATTTTACGTACGAAGTCAATCCTTCTTACCGATTAACGGAACGTTCCCTGGTCTTCGCTTCGTATGCCACGGGATTCAACGCTCCGTCTTTGTATCGTTTATTCACGCCGGAAAAGTACTATACATCGGACATTCAAAGAGGAAACAAAAATTTAAAACCGGAGACGTCCGTATCGTATGAGGTAGGCTATAAACAAACGCTGGACGATGTGCGTTTTTCCATATCGTGGTTCTACACCAAAGTGAAAAATTATATTGATTACGTGTACATATGGGATAAAAATGTCTCAATTGATTCACTTGGGACGGACTTCTTTCGTGACGACTATCGCGGCGATACGTATTTGAATATTGGCGATCAGATCATACGGGGCGTTGAAGCCGGTTTTAATGCGCGGCTTAATTCTAAGCTGATCCTCTTCGGTAATGTCACATTGATACGGGGACAATTAAATTATGACGCCGATAAGGTTGATGTTGCGCAGACTCAAGGAAACCATGTTCAGCTGTATTCCAACGGAGCATTTTTGACCCGGGAAATTAGGACCTCGAAACTCATACGGAGACCGAATACTGGAAATCTGGGAGTAACGTTCAATGCAAAAGGCAATGTCAGTCTGACAGGTAACGCAATGTATACGGGAATGAGGCGGGACGTCTTTTATGATCAAACGCTCGGCCCGTTCGGAGCCCTTGCCTACACGCCTCTGAAAAGTTATTGGAGCGTCGATGCGTCGGCGAGATACGCGGTGAGCACACAGTGGATCGCCTATCTAAAAGTGGAAAATATCTTTGATGAAAAGACAACCGAAATTCGCGGCTTCAGAAACCGAGGCCGGGGTATTCTGATAAATCTCCGCTATTTGTTATAAACGAAAGATTGTATCAAAATGACCGGAAGCCACATTGACAGTAAAGGATTAATGTTTTATATTCATGAGCCAATCTTGAATTCAAATTCGATTTACATATTCATAAAAAAAGGAGTGACACTATGAAAATGACGCAAGAGCAAATTGCTAAGGTCGTGCCCACTATTTTTGCTGTGCTGATGATTGCGGTATGCCGCTTGCTGCCGCACCCGTGGAATTTTGTGCCGGTGTCAGCGGCGGCGATATTTGGCGGTATTTACCTGAATAAGAAGTGGGCGTTCATACTGCCGGTCGCATCGATGGCGGTCGCGGACATATTCTTGGGATTTAGTTTGCCCGATATCCCGTTTGTTTACGGTTCGATACTGCTAGCCGTTCTAATCGGTATGTGGATCGGCGGTCGCCGAAAAAACAAAGCGGCATTTACGGCGTCACTGGTGTCGGGCACTCTCGGCTCGTCTCTTATTTTTTATATGGTGACCAATTTCGGTTCATGGCTGACGCTCGGCGTATACACCAAAGACGTGAGCGGTCTGATGCAGAGTTATGCCATGGCGTTGCCGTTTTTCAGAAACTCACTTGCCGGCGATATGTTCTTCGTCAGCGTATTTGTAATTTCATATGAACTGATTTCCTGGTTTGTTTCACGATCACTAAAAAAACCGGCAGTTATCGTTGCAAAATAAACAATTAGTCCTACGTATCTTGAGATATCCTGCATATGGCGTCATAGTGGCGGTAACGATATGCTGGATTTCATTTTTGGCCGGCTGTTCGGACTCTTCCAATTCAGACGTGACATTGCCTTCCGTCTCGCAGGCGTTTATAGTGTGTGAAGGGAATTACGGCAGCGGGAACTCATCTCTCAGTATTCTGGATTCCATTGAAACGGATACGACGTTTAACAATGTGTTTGCAACAGTGAATGGCCGTAAATTGGGAGATCATGCGCATAGCATGCTGGTGGTCGGTTCAGTCGGGTTTATTACCGTAACTAATTCGGATAAGATTGAGATAATTGACACACATACCTTTGAAAGCATTGAGACGATCGGCGGAATTAGTTCCCCGCGAAATATAATAACGTGGAGTGATAAACTGTTGATTACGAGTAATTCAGATAGTTCGCTCGTCTCGTTGAGTTTTGCGACACGCACGCCGGATTTCCGGGTTAAACTTACCCATCGTCCTGATGAGATCGTTGTTCTGAACAATAAGGCTTATATTTCTAATTCTCCGAATATGAACGATTCAGTGATTACCGTTTTGGATTTAGAGACGCTTCAGAGCGATACGATCATGCTTACGAAGAACCCGGTTTCACTGGCCGTTGATTCTGCAGCGAATCGTGTATACGTAGCATGTTCAGGCAGCGGCAGCACGGGATACATTGGCGTCATTGATGGAGCAACGAATGTGCTTATTGGGAAGATAGGAGAATTTAATAACATCAAGCCGGTGAAAGTAGTCCTGCGGGATTCGTTGCTCGCTTACATCAGTTCGTCTAATGGACCGATTCAGGTATGGAATTTGAATCAGTCGGCAGTTACAACAACCATTTCCGGTAATTATCATACTTTAGCTTTTGGCGGTCAAGAACTATTTGCAACAGATGGGCTTGATTTTATTTCCAATGGCGAGTTGGTGTGGTTCAGTGTGGATTATAAAATACGGCGTAAATTCAAAGTAGGCAGGTCACCGGGCGGAATAAGATTCAACTGAAACAGGTCTGGAGACACAAATGAAAATATACACTAAGACAGGTGATGACGGCACCACGGGGCTGTTTGGCGGACAACGTGTATCTAAAGATGCAATTCGAATTGATTCATATGGAACGGTGGATGAACTCAACTCCGTCATAGGAATTGCACGAAGTATGATGGAAGACAAGCAAACAGATAAAATGCTACTTCAGATTCAAAATGACCTGTTTAATTTAGGCGCCGATCTGGCTACGCCCCTGTCAGTCAAGAATGACGCCATCGTCCGTATTCAAATAAAAGATACTGAAAAACTTGAAAAATGGATTGATGAACTCGATGCAAAATTGCCTCCTCTGACCAATTTTATTCTGCCGGGTGGCCATCCTGCCGCTGCGCACTTGCATCTTGCGCGGAATGTGTGCAGGCGCGCAGAACGCCTGACGGTGACGCTGTCCAAAGAGGAACCGATTGGCGAACATGTAATAATCTATTTAAATCGTTTGTCGGATTTACTGTTTGTTATGTCCCGATGGATGAATCATATTGCCGGCAGGGATGAGATCAAGTGGGAGAAAAGCTGATGGTAACCAAATGCGTATGCAGCGAGGTAACATTTGAGAAGATGAAGCAGGTTTCCGACAAACATAGATGCACCAACATTCAATGTATCCAGCGGTATCTTGAGTTTGGCGAAGCCTGCGGGATGTGCCGGCCGTATGTAAAGAAAATGTTGGAAACCGGTGAAACGAAGTTTGAAGTAATATGGTAGTTTATTGAATTCCCAGCGCGCGCAGACCGTTAACTGCGGCAAGCGCCGCAATATATGCCGCGATGGAATATACGCTTTGCTGGATAATGGGGATTTTCCACGAGCCGGTTTCTTTCCTTGAAATAGCCAATGTCGAAATACACTGCATCGCAATCATGAAAAATATTATCAGGCCGATGGTTGAGGCCGTTGTGAAAAGCGGTTTATCTGAATTAGCAATGGTAGCCACGCGCATGGATTCAAGCATGGACGCCTGAAGATCATCCCCGTTTTCTGATATTCGCAAGGACAGCGCCATCGCGCTGACAAAGACCTCTCGCGCTACGAACGCCGAAATCAGGCTTACGCCTACGCGCCAATCCCATCCCAGTGGCTCCAGAAAAGGTTCTGTCATATGTCCGATTGATGCCGCATAACTGGTGTTGGTCCGCTCAAATTCGATTAATTTAAACACCTCTTCGCGCGTCAGGTTATTCGTTATTTCCGTGCTGATGGCAGGTTCGGTATTTGGGAAATACGTAAGCGCCCAAATAAATAATGAACAAAATACGATCGTTCCGCCTGCTTTCTGAATATATAAAATAGACTTGTAATAAGTTCCTTTTAGAATATACCTCACCACCGGCTTACGATAGGCGGGCAGTTCTAACATGAAAGCAGAGTTTCCTTTTTTTCCGGCTAATTTGCTGATGATACCCGCCGCGATAGCTCCAATAGTGAGACTCGTCAGATAGATTGCGCCAAGAGACAATCCTGCGATCCACGGCTTGTCCGGAGGCACTACCAGCGCAAGCAAAAGCGCATATACGGGCAATCGTGCGCTGCAACTCATAAGAGGAATAATAAAAATAGTGAGAAGGCGTTCGCGGCGATTGGAAATCGTTCTCGCAGCCATGATCGCGGGAATTGCGCAGGCAAAGCCGGATAACATCGGAACAAACGATCGCCCATTCAATCCTATTTTGGATAGAGGCTTATCTATTAACATGGCTCCACGGGCGAGATAGCCCGTATCCTCGAGAATTCCGAGAAACAGAAATAGAATTACGATCTGAGGCAAAAAAGTCGCGACCATGCCGATGCCTGCGATAATGCCTTGAGCAACGAGGTCGGATAGCCAGGATGGCGGAAGCAGGGCGCTCGTCCATGAACTCAATAACCCAAATCCCTCGCTAATGCCGTCCATGATCGGCTGCGCCAGCCAGAAAATTGATGTGAATATGGCACTCATTGAAACGATGAAGAAGACTAATCCCCAAAACGGATGGAGAAATAATTTATCCAATTTTACAGAATATTCGTCTGCGTCGTGTGACCTAACGTTAAATATCTTCTTATTTACTGTTTTGATGTCAATGGGTTTTTCCTTTGGGAGCAGAACTTGTTTCTCGATACTTTCAGTAAATGCGTACAGCGTGATCACACTTTCTTCGGTCGGTGGGGAAGGGCGTTTTATTTTCCCTTTTGCATTTTCAAACATGACCATTTCATACTGCTGCCGGCACCGGGCGATCAAATCACTCAGTCCTGCTCCCTTGCGGCCATTGATCTTCACGACGGGACATTTGAGAAGTTCTTCTGCCTTTGCGGCGGATATTTCAAATCCCTTTTTTTCCAGGAGATCGTTCATTGTCAGCGCAATGATAACATTGAACCCGGATTCAATGAGCTGATGAACCAGATAGAGCTGGCGTGAGAGTTGCGACGAATCTGCCGTTACGATAATGAGGTCGGGTAATTTATAAACGGGGTGGTGAAAAAGGGCGTCAATAGTGGTTTCTTCGTCGGGCGATTGCGGATGAATGCTCGTAACACCCGGAGAGTCAATGATGAGCGCATTAAAATCAAATTTAGCGTCAAATTTGCCAACCGAAAACTCAACCGTACTTCCGGCGTAATTGGCCGTTTTAAAGTTCGATCCTGTAAGTAGATTAAAAAGTGTGGTCTTACCGGAATTAGGTTGTCCTACCAGGGTGATAACCGGTAAATCATTAGGCACAACGACAGAATCGGATCGGTCATGACATGAAGCGGAATCTTTCACACTTGAATACATTCCGCCTCTTGTTTTCTCAACGCGATGACGGTTCCACGAACACAGACGGCGACCGGATCTTGGAAAGGGGATTTTGCAATGATCGTAACCAATTGACCCGGTGTAAAACCAAGTTCAAGCAATTTGATGCACGGAGAATTCTGGCCCAAATGTTCTCCGCTAAGTTTACAGATTGTAGCACATTCACCACATCCCATTTCAGCAACGGTTCTCGGCTTTGGATTCGGCTCTAAATCTTTATTTTCTATTGCCATACAACGTATTAATTTTGATGTAATCGATTCGCTTGATTAAAGTAATTGAGACACAATCTCAATTTTGCGTTTCTAAATATATGTATTTCGGACTCGTTTGTCAAGAATAACAAAGGATAAATTATTTTTTGGTTGCTTTGGGAATTTTTTATGGATAAATTCATTTCAGTTAACATACAATAATGGAATATTTAATTTGGAGGTATACATGGATACGATGACGGACGTAAACGAGCAAGTCGCACAAGATGTAGTCGTGACTCCGCGGGCGATCGCCGAAATAAAGAACATAATAAAGGAACAGAGCATTCCTGAGAATTATTTTTTACGCATCGGAGTACAAGGCGGCGGATGTTCCGGTTTTCAATATTCGCTGGCTTTTGATGAGCATAGCAGTGAAAACGACATGCCTTTCGAATTTGACTCGGTTAAAGTCGTAGTGGATTACAAAAGTATTCTATACATGAAGGGTGTGACGTTGGATTTCCAGGACGGATTGAACGGCCGCGGGTTCATATTCAATAATCCTAATGCAGTAAAGACCTGCGGATGCGGGAGTTCTTTCTCAGCTTAATTGATTTGCTTAATTCTGATTAAAAGGCGTTCGTTAAACGGACGCCTTTTTTCGTTTTCCTAAAACGGAGTTCTGCAATTAGGGCAAATTTTTTCATTTTTCCCAAGTTGCTGCACATAACGGGGTGAGTATATTTTACGGCATCCATTGCAGATCACACGGTGTTCAAAGCAAATATTATCCTTCGTAGCCTGGCACTCAAATGTGTGATCGGCGCACAAGTCTTTCCTGCAAACACAACATGTCCTTAGACACGTCTGACAGACCGTTTCATCGCCCACAGCGCAAACGTGATGGTGCTTATCGCACACAGGCTGATGACAGGTATGGCATCCCGTTTGACAATTGGAACACAACGGATCACTACAGACGACGCATGCGGCCGCATGTTGAAGATCCGAGAAATGCTTTTTGCAAGTAGAGCATACAAACGAGCAATGTGAACATCCGATTTTGCCGTCATCGCTCAGAATAATTCTCTCCATATTGGCGTGACACACCGGGCAGGAACCATAATCTATCTCTCCTAAGTAAGGGTCATACACCATCTCGAGAAGGGCGTCCGGCCCGGACGACGGCGAGGCTAATTTTGCAGAAATCCGGATCTCCGAACGTTCAATAATATGGTAACTGAGCAATTTTAAAACAATACGGAGTTTGTGATTATCAATTTCTTCTTTGAGTTTAAGTTCATTTTCACGTTCAAGGTGAATTCGTTTTTCTTCATAGCTGGGTTGATTGCGGTGCAGTTCCTGTATCTGCGCAGTATAATAGCCTTTGATGCGGGACACGTTGCGGTGCAGACGTTTCAGTATCTCATTTTGCAAGCTTTTTCCGTATTCCTGTGCCCGTTCCGATGCGGCTTTTAGGCATTCTCGAAATTGAATTTCCAGATCTTTACGTGATAGTTCGATACTGCCCTTTTGCTGGAGAGGCACCACGTCTTTCATTACCGCATTCGTGTAGTATTCCCCGGATTCAAAAACGGCTCCTGTACCATCCACGCCTAAAGTGAAAATATCGTCGATTTTTTCATCAGACAAATACGTGACTTTGAAGTTGAACAGGATATCGACGACTTTTTCCTTTTTTGACTTTAAAGCCGTGACCTTGCCGTGGTCCAGTTTAATGCTATTCAGCAGTTCATCGCGCGTCGGATGATATCGGTCGTCCAGGCGGCTGACGATCTTACCGCCGCGGTCCTGAAGATAATTATATATCGTATTGAGCACGTAACTTCCGTGAGTGACCAATTCGCTCTTTTCGTCCACGTCTCTTGCGTCAAATACTAACTGCAATTCCTCCAGACTGAAATGCTCTCGTAATGTATCGGATAGCTTCACAGAAATCCGGTTGCGTGATTCCTTGACTTCGGAGCCACTGACCTCAAAAAATTGTTTAATAAATGTTTTCATGTGTTACAAAATAAAAAGAGAACGCCGAACGGCATTCTCTTTGAGTCCGGATCTATGTTGTGATAAACTACAGTTCTTCTTTTCTGCAGCAGTCGGGCAATTTGTCAAAAGCTTCTTTATTTGCGGCCTTCTCGTTGGCTCCGTAACCTGACATAACAATGGCGTCTTCGATTTCGGTGACTTTAACCGATGCAGGGATAAATTCGATCATGGCCAATTTAGTTTCCGTATTCACGTCGACGCTTTTGATGCCGTCAAGTTTCATAACCGCGGTCTTGATCGTATTGGCGCATTGACCGCAAATCGACGTTGGTATCTTTACGACGGCTTTTTCCGTCTTGACTTCTTTTCCACAGCTCATGACAAAAAAAACTAAACTGAAAACGACCATAGAATACAGCATTTTTTTCATAGATATTCCTTTAATTTAATTCTGGACTTGATCTTCCTGTTTCTTTCTGTAAACCAAAGCGAGAGGAATGAGAACCAAATAGCCGAAACAGAGGATAATCGGGGACAGCGTTAATGATAGAAATCCGTATGCAGGCCCACTTGCCATACAAATATAACCGACAATTATTGTGGCCAGTCCTGCAAAAAATAGATAGTAATTTTCTGCTGAAAACGGCAATGCCGATTTCTTGTTTTGTAGTTTCTTGGCCTGGGTTTTCAACGAATTCGATTTCTTCAGGTTTGCAGACATCATATTCCTTTGTTTTTTTAACGGCAAAAATATAGAGAAATCGTCTTCATTTGTCAAGATAATTAAACCCTTATAAGATGTCCGAGGATACCGTCACCAACCGCTCAATTGCGGCGTGTCCGGTTTTACCCAGATCCAACGTATAGTCATTTACGTAAAGCGCGATGTGACTCTGAATAACATTCTTGTTCATTTCCTGTGCGTGTTTTTCGACGTAGCCACGGCTTGACTCCGGATTGTCACAAGCGAATTGAACGCTCCTCTTCAATATTCTGTCAATTTTCTGCCGTACGTCAACACTGAATTGTTTTTTGACGACAATTCCGCCCAAAGGAATGGGCAGTTTTGTTTCTGATTCCCAATATTCGCCCAGATCTTTAATCTTTTTTAGTTCCTTCGCTTCATAAGTGAAACGGTTTTCATGGATAATTACGCCGGCGTCAATTTCTCCATTAAGCAGTGCCGATTCTATATCGGAAAACAGAAATATTTTTGCATCTATCTTTTTTCTTAAATACAGCTGAAGGAGCAGATTTGCCGTGGTATATTTACCTGGAATTCCAATGCGCGACGGCTCCAAATTCTTCATATTTACAACTTTCTTGCTGATCAGTAAGGGCCCGCAATTATGGCCTAACGCGCTTCCGGAATTTAACAGCGCGTACTGATCTCGAAGCAAGATATACGCATGGTAGCTCACTTTGCTGATGTCCAAATCTTCCTTAAAGGCGCGCATATTCAAATTTTCCACATCCTCGAGAATCGGTTCAAATCGAAGGTCCTCCGTATCGATTTTTCCATGAATCATGGCATCGAAGATGAATGTGTCGTTGGGGCAAGTGGAATAACCGACCGTGAGTGTCGTCATGTTTGTGCGGATTTTGTTAGTTAAGGTGTGCCAGGAATTCAATCATGAAATTCTGAATATTAGCTGAAGCCAACGGGATATTCCACGTGAAGGTATCGCGCGGTTCGACATAATTGGAAATAGAACGAAACTCAAAAAAAGGAATTCCTTCCTGCAGGCACACGCAGGCTACTGCGCCGCCTTCCATATTTTCGACATGCGGATCGTATCGCGACCTTATGCGCTCGATACTGCGGGCGTCGCCATTGACGGTATTGACTGTTATGCTCCGAACCTCTTTCGCGTTACTCGGATAATAATCAAAGAAATCAGATAATTTGTTGGGATTAGTGATACGGTTGTAGTATTCTTTTCCGTCTTTAGCAAAATGTTTGAACCCAATTTTTTTCAGATTCAGGAAATTCCCGTCTGCATCCGTGGCGCCCATTTCTGAAAAAATTTCTTCAGTAACGTGCACAACATCTCCGATCGGGATTGAACGGCCATAACTGCCGCATATCCCGATATTCAAAACCAAATCGAATGAACCTGTCGCCAGGAGCTTTGTCAACCGATAAGCGGTGTTGGTCATGCCGATGCCGGTTACTGCAACTTGAACGAGATGATGATCAAATCGATGCGAGGCTATTTTCTCGGATTCAGAGTGGGTTGCTGAGACAATAAGAATATTCATGACATGTTAAAAAATAAAACCTGCCCATATGGGCAGGTTGATTGAAGATCGGTTCAGTTTATCATCAGTTCAAAATTGGTATGGCAGCTTTTGGATTTAAAGCCTGTTCAATATCCTTGTCACTGTACGACTTGATGACATGGTATAATGCATCGCGTTCGATCGGCTGACGGCCCGCGTCTTTAATGAGCTTGATCAATTCCGGTTCCGTCATACCCTGCGCGCTGTCGGTACCGGCCATACTCATGATCGTCTCCTCGAGAATCGTTCCTTCAATTTCATTTGCTCCATAGCTCAATGCCATTTGCGCCATTCTTTTGCCGATCACCACCCAGTAGGCTTTAATGTTTGGAAAATTATCCAGCATAAGGCGGGGGACGGCGATCATTTTGAGATCTTCAAATGCGCTGACGTCCGGTAAATTTTTTAAGCGGTTGTTCTCATGCTGGTATTTCAAAGGGATAAAAGTATTAAAATGTCCTTTCGATCCTTTTGATTTGGACTTGTCCTGCAGATCGCGTAGCCGCAACATATGATCTACACGTTCCTCATACGTTTCGATATGTCCATAGAGCAGGGTGGCGTTTGTCATGAGCCCAAGTTCGTGTGCAATTTCGTGAACGGCAAGCCATCCTTCCGCCGTTGATTTTTCATCGCAGATTTTTTTTCTAACCCTGTCTGCAAATATTTCTGCGCCGCCGCCCGGCATAGCTTCGAGGCCGGCTTCAATTAGTTTAGTCAATACATCTCGAAGGCTCATGTTATAATGATGCGCATAATATTCAATTTCCACAGCCGTGAATCCCTTGATGTGCAGGTGAGGAGCCACTTCCTTGATCGTTCGCAGCATATCGGTATAATAACTGAACGGGAGGCCCGGATGCAGTCCGGAAGTGATGTGAATTTCCTGGATTCCGTGTTTGACACCATCTCGCACGCGTTGTGCAATTTCTTCCATGGTCATCGTATAGCCGCCTTCTTCGCCCTCACGGCGGTAGAAGGAACAAAACATGCATGAATAGTCGCAGACATTGGTCGGATTGAGTTGGCGGTTGCGGACAAAAAAAGAACGGTTGCCGTGCATGCGCTCACGAACGATGTTGGCCATAAAACCGACGGAACTAAGGTCCTTTGATTCAAATAATTTCAGGCCGTCCTCAAATGACAGGCTCTGGTGGTCCATAATCTTCTGGTAAATACCGTCCAATCCGGATTTTTTGATCATCGATTTGATCAGGATGTGGTTGGAGCCTGCCGCGACCGTGTTCATGAACTTTCCTTGCGTATAAGCAAAGTTTCAAAATTTACTGAAACTTGAATTGAACGAATGTAAAAGATAGCCTGTCAAATTACAAGAAATATTTTAGGATTGAATGTCAACCGGCCCTAAGGAGTTCTTCATTTTCGGCGAGTTGGAGCTTTTCGATAATTTCGTCTATCTTGCCGCCCATGAAAGAAAATAAAATAGCGCGGTATTTCAAATAAAATACCGCGCTGTAACAAACAAAGAACATTGGGGCCAATTTACTTCTTTGCATTTACTGATTGAAATGCCTAATACTCAATTCCGCCGCAATCAGAGCAAGAAACACCAATTCCGTTAGTACCCATTAATACAGTTCCTGAATATATTTTTACCATAAGTTCAAAACTACTACCGTTAGGTGCACCAGCGTAGTGCGAACCAGAATTTTGGTAAATATAAGTTGGATTTGGTGTATTAGATTCTGCGCGATACCATTGGTAAGTATAACTTCCCGACGGCGATGTCGTTACTGAATAATTGCCCTGTTTCCCATTTGTCAGAGAAGTAGGACCTGTAATGGTAATATTCGGCCCGACAACAAAAGTCTGCGATAAGCCGGAAATATCCTGGCCGTGTTCTTGAACTTTGATTTTATAATTTGCTGACACTGTGTTGGGTATAGTCCAGAAGTATAGACCGTCGTTAGTCTTATTCTCTACTGCCACATTCCAAGTCGAACCACCATTAGACGAGCTCAATATGTCGACTTTATCAAATAAACCGGTAGAATTCCAGCCCACATCAATAACTCTCCCGATAATTAAGTAATCACTCGCATCGGGTGAATAGACGCTGATTGTATGATTTAGATTGTAGTTAACAGTTACTGTCTGCCAGATTATTTGAGCTAGCGCCCCGTTAGTACCTTCATTATGTGCTTTGAGTCCCAGTCTTACTTTCCTTGATGGTAATGCTAACATGAGATTTTGAATGAAAGGATCGGGTTTTGAAAAATACGGAGCGGCATTATAGTCACCAAAGGGTTGAGAATTATTCCACACAACCCCAACCATTCCACCTATTCCAACAGCATCCCAAATTGTTTTGAGATCGGTAGAGAATGTATTTACTGATTGCACCAGAAATGCGCCATATCTTTGGGATGAATTAGTTGGTGTGGTTAAAAATAGGTTCAATGTCGCATTTTGGATGTCCGCATCGACTGGAATTGAACTTAAGTCATAGTCTCCAAATACTCGACCAGTTTCTTCATCAACACCTGCACCCCAAGCGTCATTTCTTCCAGCATCATTCCCCGCTGCATATTTATATTTTCTCTCTGATTGAACCCAATATTTTATTACTCCGTCATAGTTATAATATGGAGGAATGTCTTTGAGAAGCAATTCTATATTAGAATCTTGTATCTCAATCCAACTTGTTCCGATTTTTTCGTGTATTGGAAAAGTTGCAATAGTCGTACTGTATGATCCATCAGGAAATGCATATGTTTTTGAGAATTCGGTTCGCTTACTTATCAGCTCTATTCCTTCAGGAGCGGCAGCATTATTTTCTGCCGGGTTATTTGTTACTTTACTTTCATCACACGATGCCATGAATAAAATAAGAAATAGGGAAATGTGGAGTAATTTTGTTTTCATAACAGAAATCCTTTGTTTAGTGAATGGAGTATTCTCAATAATTACTCCAACAGACTCATAAAAATGTATGTGTTTCATGTGAATAATGCAACAAACTTTTACGCCGTTAACCTGCCTTCAGAAGCTCTTCATTCTCTGCGAGTTGGAGCTTTTCGATAATTTCGTCTATCTTGCCGCCCATGACGCCTTCGAGGTCGTATATGGTGAGACCGATACGATGGTCTGTGAGGCGGTTCTGCGGAAAATTGTACGTGCGTACTTTCTCGCTGCGGTCGCCGGAG
>JAEUSK010000044.1 GCA_016787925.1 bacterium
TTTTAAACCAATCAAATCGCTTGACTTTTAGATTTAATATCTATATTATTCGCCACCTTAAACCGCGGGGTGGAGCAGCCTGGTAGCTCGTCGGGCTCATAACCCGAAGGTCGTAGGTTCAAATCCTGCCCCCGCTACTAATTATTTCTCTGGCGGGTTAGCTCAGCTGGTAGAGCAGCGGAATCATAATCCGCGTGTCGGCGGTTCAAGCCCGTCACCCGCTACCAAAATTGTAAACCCCTCGAATTCGAGGGGTTTTTCATTTAAAGCTATTCGTTGTCTAATTTATCAATGAAATCACGGCCATATTCACTTGCAGTATGAATAATAAATTAATATGTTTATACATTAATTTGCATTGATTAAAACAGAGCGTGCATGGATCCAGATTTAAACAATGGCCGTATTCTGATCGTGGACGACGATCAAAATATTCTGGAAGTGCTTAGCCGTATGATCGACAGTTTTGGATTAGAACCCATTTCGTGCACAGACGTGCCTTCTGCCGTCGCGACTTACCGCTCGTACAAAGAAAACAAAAAAACGATTGCTGCAGTAATTATGGACTTGACCATTCCTGGTGGCGTGGGTGGACAGGAAGCCGTTAAATTGATTCTAGATTGCGACCCCAATGCAAAAGTGATTGTGTCAAGCGGATATTCAGATGATCCGGTTACGTCGGACTATGCGCGTTACGGTTTTGCCGGCGTTTTACCTAAACCGTATGACATCGACACATTGTCGAAGGTTTTACAGGACGCGATGAACCGCAGCTAAACGAAATCCTGATTCGTAATCTTGCTATACAAATTTATGCGATGGTGCAGATAATCGCCAAAAATGCGTTACAACTTTCAAATGCTTTAGTTGACATCCACGTAATCATTTAATTAAAGGAGTTCATTATGTTTTTTATTTTCTCAATTATCGTCGCTGTCCTTGCACTTATTGTGTGGTGGAACGCGCGCCGTCAGGCTGACAGCAACATTGTATCTCACAACGTAGCAAAAGTGAGCCCGCTAATTGCATTCGCATTTGGAATTCTGTCGCTGGTACAATGTTTAACACAGATTCCCGCCGGCCATGTCGGTGTCATTGATTTTTTCGGAATTGTATCCGACCGCATCCTGCCTTCCGGCATAAATATGGTAAACCCTCTAGCGCGTATCGTCAAGTATTCCATTCAGACAAAGGAACATAAAGAAACAATGCAGGTGCTGTCGGTCGAGGGTCTCACTATCGGATTGGAAGTAAGCGCATTGTACCGCCTGAATCCTGACTCAGCGGCGCGTGTTTATAAAACCATTTCTGGCGGAGATTATGAGAATATCATTCTTATTCCGCAGTTTCGTTCTATTTGCCGCTCGGTCACAGCTAGTTTTCAGGCCAGCGCATTGTATTCAAGTCAGCGAGAAAGACTGGGGACCATGATCCAGGAGGAACTCGCTAAGACGATCGCTTCACGCGGCGTTTCCATCGAAAATACGCCGATACGTAACGTTGCCCTCCCATCACAACTGACTGAAGCCATTGAACAAAAACAGAAAGCCGACCAGGAAAGTCAACGAATGGAATTCATTTTGACGAAAGAAAAACAAGAAGCGGACCGAAAAAGGATTGAGGCGAAAGGTATTGCCGATTTTCAAAACATTGTAGCCGCAGGGATCAGCGAAAATTTATTGCGATGGAAAGGTATTGAAGCAACGGAGAAACTGGCGAATTCTGCGAATGCAAAAGTTGTGATCGTTGGCGGCGGTAAGGACGGCCTGCCGATTATTTTGGATACTAAATAAAACGTAACCGACGGGATGATATTTCAGATTTCTTTTATGCGGTTGTGACCCCAATAAAACGTTCTTATCATGAACAATAATGTTTTTTTGCCTTTTGCGTAAGTGAAACAATAAATTCTGTTTTTTCTTCGGTATATTTGACACGGTCATTCGGATATTTTTCTGATAATTGTTTCTTCAGAATTTCGTACTGCTTTGCGTAATCGGGAAATTCGATCAGATAATCTCTGAAGTAAAGCCGGTCCCATAATTCAGAATCCCGCTCCACCATGTGGAGGTGATGCGAACGTGAACCGTTTGAATCCCGTTTGATAAACCATGCGTAAAATGGCGGTTGATCTTCACCTTGGGTCGGGCGCCAAAAATATTCGTACCCTTCTGCTTCGAGAATGGGGACAATATACTTTTTCGTTTTCTCCAGGCTTGCAACCTCGACTAATACATCAATGACGGGTTTCGCCGAGATGCCGGGCACTGCCGTGCTGCCAAAATGTTCAATACGTTTAACTAAATTTTTTGGTAATTTTTTTTCCAAAAACTCAACTTCGGCCTTGAACATTTTCGGCCACATCGAGTCATACGGAACAATTGAGATTTCCTCTTTTACTAACTCTTCGATCCGTTTCCTCAGCCTGTCATCCAACTTTCTTAACAACCCGTTACATTTTACTTAACATTTGAAACAACTTTTTCTGCGACTGCTCTTTAATCGGGCTTTTCATCGGTAAACACCATACGACCAGCGTATTTGAACTCATAAAAAATTCCGGTGAATACCATGAAGACGGCGTCATCCTCTTTCCCCAAAATAAGCGATTCAAATAGGTGTAGGTTGCCGCGTCCATCTCTCTGTCAAATTCAAAATACATAATACTGCCGCAATCTCTGTCCGGGCCATCAATGGACTGAAACGATTTCTCCACCACGCTGCCCAAAAACGGCGCATGAGCAACTACCCCGTAGTAAAAAGTACTGACGTATCTCGCATCAGGATCTGTCAGCATTTCAGAAGTTAACTGATACCCGGGCAGGAGTTCGTCAGAGGTTAATGCAGCTTGCTTCAAATCAATTTTCTTAGAAAATCCAAATTGCGTAAAATTAAATTTTTCCTTCGGGCTGTTCGTAATAGATTGGGATGAACCGCATGAAACTGTAAAGGCCAAGACTAGGATTAGAAATATTTTTCTCATACAACCCCCTTGCTTAACTAAAATATTTTAGTGAAAGTTTTCTGACACCGTCATCTACATCAAAACTTACAATTGAAACCCACCGATGTCAATAAAATTTATTGTGAATACCATTGCACTACCGGTAACATGTAATTCGACTTACATTGAAAAAAGCGTTTTGAGGAAAGTGAAAAGACCTTGAATCCATCTCCCGCAAATAGCGCAAAATTACGCAGAAGTATTATGTGTGGAACATATATTAATGCGGAGTAGTTACAAACAATCAAAGAATAAAGACGAGGATAATCAGGACACTGCTTGCTTTTCCTGGATTACATGCAGAATAGGAGACGATTTTTCAGCTTTTTTCTTCAGCTCCGGCTCGGCAATAAATCGCCACACCAAGATGGCCATGAGCAGTACAGAAGCGGCGCCGAAGAATGTATTGCTGGCAAAGCCGAGCCCGGTATAGATGATTCCTGCCGCCGCGCCGCCAAGTCCCAACCCAATCTGGCCCAACGCGATCGTCAGGCTCATCATTGCGCCGCGCTGTTCATCGGGTACGATCTCCGATACTAAAGCCTGGAACGGGCTGATTCGAGCGGCAACAAACATCATGATCAGGATAAATAAAATATAGCTCATCCAAAAAGATGACAGAATTGCCGTCGTGAGAATCATGACTACGGCAAGGCCGAGACAAGACGTGACAATAATTTCTTTGCGGCCGATGCGATCAGAAAGGCGGCCGGCATTAGGGCCGGTAATAACCGAGGCGATACCTCCGACGAAAAAAAGCGAAGCGATCTCGTGCCCACTGACTCCGAAAACACTTGTGAGCCATGTTGGCAGGTAAACAACATACAGCGAAAACCCGGCGTACATCACGCCATAGATCGCGGCCGTAGCGGCGATCTGAGGTTTGCGGATCATTGCTAGGTATTTTTTTAAGACCGTAGTAATTGTGAGCGCGCCGTCATGCCGCTGCACAGCCGGCTGAGGCACGACAAGCCAGATCAGTAGAAACGCGGCAAACATCGTGATGGCAAAAAGCGAAAACGGCCCGTACACGCCATACCATTCCGCCAGAATGGTTCCCAGTGGAACGCCCATGATCTGCCCTGCGGCAATACCGGTAGCGATCCAGCCATTCGCCCATCCCCTGCGCTCATACGGAAAATAATCGCCGACGTACGAAACGGACGCTCCGCTAAGTATGCCGCCGGCCGCTCCGGCAAGGGCACGAACGGTGAGGAAAGAATAATAATCAAAAGCGAGATTATGCAAGACTAACGCACATGCCATCGCACCCGTCCCGAACAGCAGAATACGCCGCCGCCCAACTTTATCGGAGATCGGCCCCATCACTAATGCAAAAATTCCGAGCATCAAAGCATACGATGTGACGAGCGTACCCTGAATGGCAATGTCAATATTCAATTGTTTACCGATCTGCGGTAATATCGGAGCGATGATCATAAGCTGGCTGCTTGCGGAAAACATTAACAGCCACAAAGAGGCAATCACGAGATTGTCGTTGGATTTTTGTGTTAACATGGGGTCATTTATATTATTATAGCGAATTCATTAATTGGCAGATTAACTTAACAAACCGGTAATAACTTACGGAATTGGCGGCGGCATGTTTCTTATTGTTTCGAAAATCACCCGAATGGGTTATATTTAACGGTTAATAAATCCCAGCCATATCAACTAACGTATTTACCATTTTCCAATTTCGTGTCGTAGCCGTAATGTGGTCATTAATGAGCCTGCAGGTGATGTTTTCAATTACGTTTTCTTAGGTAATAGCTTCGCACGAGTCCATTAGAACATGTTTCGGTTCGTATATGCTTGAATAAAAGATCGGAATCGAGATGGCCGAATAACGGAATGCCTCTTCCGATAAGTACCGGAACTTTAGAGACAATCAAATCGTCGATGAGATCTTCTCTCAAAAAACTTTGAATCACCTTCCCCCCATCTACATAGACGTTTTTGAATCCTCTTTCAGACAGATGGCGCAATACATCCCTTGGTTGCATCGAGAGAAGAGTAACTTTGTCTTTTATCGCATCCGATACTTCTTTAATGCTGGAACTCAATACGAATAAAGGTTTAGTGTATGGCCATGGGGAAAATGTAAGTGCCTTTTCAAAAGTACCTCTCCCGATCAAAAATACATCAATTCTGCTGATAAATTCTCCATAGGTAATGAAAGCTTCATCATTTGCGAATTGCTCTAACCAATCGATATTCCCATCTTCTCTTGCGATATAGCCGTCAAGGCTTGTTCCGATGTAAACGGTCGTTCTCATGATTCACTTCGTGTTGTTTTATTGGCCAGCGCCATGAGCAGTCCAACAATAGAAAATTGTACTAAGTAATATATACTTTCTAAAACAATTCCATTACATAAAGTCTGTTGTAACCGTTCGCTAATTTCGCTTTTTCGGCTCGACAAATAGTTCATGGCAACTACTAATTAACGCATTTGACTACTTTATCTTAATGGTACTTTCAATTCTTCGGTCAGGCACGATCCACAAGACTGCAACAAGTATGTATAAGATGTATGCGCCCAGCGGATAATTAAAAGCTATTGGAACAGCAATCAGATAAACTACCAGAGAGATAATTCCTTTAACATCTTTGCCCACAGCGATCCCAAGAGTAGAATCCTTTCCATGATGACGGATGAGAAATTGAGATAAAATATAATAGGCAATACCTGAAAGCAATAATACAATGCCGTATATTGCAACGGGCCAGGGTGAAAGAAAATTTTCTCCCATCCAATTCGTCACAAATGGAATCAGCGACAGCCAAAACAAAAGATGAAGATTCGCCCACAAGATGCCGCCGGTCACCTCACGAACGGCATGAAAAAGATGATGGTGATTGCTCCAATAAATGCCGATAAAAACAAAACTGAGTACATAACTCACGAATACCGGGACCAGGTGTGCCATATCTTCTAATTGCCCTCCGGCCGGAACTTTCAGTTCCAATACCATGATCGTGATAATGATTGCAATCACCCCATCACTAAAGGCTTCTATACGACCTTTGCCCATATTTCTCCTTTTTAATAATCCGTTTTAAAAAATGTACTCGACCAACGCGTCACCAACAGGAGTAGTGACGTATGAGCCGCCTGGCATCTTTTATTGTTTGGCTCAGCTGAGAATTCGATCTGTGGAACGCTTGAATATTATACCCAAAAGGACAAAAAGTAAAGGAGTAATCCGACATAACCGAGGACTCCTATCATGCGGACCTGCATATTGGCGAGCGGAATACCGATCAATCCAATCAGGCTTAGGACCCCCGTAATAATCATCAGATAGCGAACAGTCAATTCTAACCAACCTGACCTGAAGACCGGAGCAGCAAACAGTATGACTAATGCAAAAAACCAGTCCCAGGCTAGAATGTCCAATGTATACGCCACCGATGGCCATTTGAACGAATGAAAGAGAGGCATCCAAGACGCGCCAGCTATATCCGGCTGACGGCTGACAGTCAATATTACAATAAAACCTTGAGGATTTTTTTCGCATGGCCGGAACTGCTGAACTTGTTCACTTATTCCATCTTATTCCATATATCCACGGTCAGACGGTATTCGCCGGCGCTGTCGAGCTTCCACACGTTATTGTATTTGGCTCTGTGAAGAACCGTGCTGTCGGGATTATGATAACGGATCTTATTTTCTACAATGCCGACTTCATACATGACATCAATCGTGCCGTCGATCATGATCGATTCGGAATGCATTTCGAGAACATTTTCCAGTCCGTCACTCCATAAAGCAATGATGCTGTCCCGGCCTCTCACCGGGCCGAGGCCTGGAGCAAGGAAATACGCGTCTTCGGCGTAAACTTCTTTGAGGAGGTTCGTGTTTTTCGTTGCAACGACCTTGTGCAGTTTTTCGTTTTGCTTGCGAATTTTGGCTTTCGCTTCGTCAAGTTTCGGTTTAGTCGCACAGCCGATGATCAGCAATACCATCACGGTCAGGAGAAATTTCATTAGACAAACTTTCATTGTGAGTAGTTGAGCTCTAAGTATTTTTCCTAGTCTAAGACTGCAAAACGCGCAGATACTCCATCCACGGACCGACCTCGTCTTTATATTGTTTGGCCATGACCCGCGCGACCTGCGTGATGTGCGTCAGGTCATGCACGGCCCAAGTGGAAATCAGCTGTCCGAGCGTTACCGCGCCGAATGCCGGATGAACGCCCGTTTTACGAAGATCGTTCTCGGTTAAATGCTTAGACCGGAGGTCTTCGAGATTCGCCGCCCGAAGCGTTTTGAACTCCACTAATAACTGCACAAGGTTCTTTCCTTCGCTGGACTGGAATTGCGCGAAGCGGTCAAAGGGTTCGAAGCGTTTGTCCGTCTGATCGGACAGAATAATCTCCATCCGAGGTATCCAGTCCGTTTTTTCGCCGTGAATCAGGTGGCCGATAATGTCAAACGGACACCAGGTGCCCTCGCCTTCATTGTTCATGATCCATTCATCCGATAATCCTGAGAGCATGGATTCCATGACCCTCGGCGTTCGTTCCAGTATTTCGATGGCTTGGTTCAGATCTAATTTCATAGCGTGTAAATTCCAATTCACAAAACACAAATAACAAACAAAACTCAAATTCCCAATGACTGAAAGATTTGTTTTCTGTTTCTTGTTTTCTGTTTCTTGTTTTCTGTTTCTTGTTATTTGTTATTTCCCCTCTACGGCCACAGCCAGCCGAAGACACCTGCTGTAACGAGCGCATATATGAAACCGTCGATGGTGGCCATGATTGTCGTTGTCCATGAGCGTTTATACCAAATTGACATCTGCCAAAGCGCTGCCGAATATCCCAAAAATGCCGTGACACCGACAAACCGGAAAACCTGAAGATACGTTGCATCGCCTGTCAGCGCGCGCCCGGCCACATACGCCGCGAAAACTCCGATCAACAACGAGTATAAAAACCATTGTATTAAATTACCGCTCATCGAAGGAGCTCCATTAGGAAGCACTGTCATGATTATCACCGGGCCTTTTTTCATTTTCTCCGCAAACGCCTCAGATTTCATATCCTCCATGCTCGCCGCCCTCGGCACCATATAATCTCCGGGCTTGAGGTTCACAGGACGAAGCGCGTCAATCACCTGGTCTTCATTCGCGAGTTTAGGATATTCTCCTTTGTGCCACTGAAGAAACATGTGGATGATCGAACTAACGATAAACACGGCCACTGCGGATAATAGGATCGGAAGCCAGAGCGCTAAGATGGAAACCATGGCATTCTCCTCATTTAGTGATACATAATGTGCCGAAGGATCCGGCGGTATTTTTTTGAATACGATTTACGGCGATGAATGGACTAAAAAATGTAAGGTATGAAATGCGATTTGTCAACGGTTAATTCGTGCTAGAAAAAATGAAAACTGAGATAGAATAAGAAAAGGACGTCGTCATTCTGCAAGAACCTTTTTGAAGTAAAGTAATGCCTGCGATTCAAATAAAAATCTCACAGAATGACACCTGTCGTGATTCTGTCATCGTACTATCCATTTCTAAAATATTAATCAAAAAACCCGTTACTTGCTTTTTTTCTTTTTCTTCTTACTCGCCTTTGCTTTTGGATTAAAATCCAGTGCAAGTTGAATCCACAACCCGAGTTCTTTGTCAGTTTTCATACCGGCAGGTTCCACAAAGACATATCCTTTCATCGGTTTGCCGGTGAAATTCATCTCCCTGCATCCCTTGCGTGTCATGGCATCGTCGTAAATGTCGGGATCGAGACGCACCATGAGGTCGTCCTTTACGATGCCGACGCACATTTTCTTCTTTACCAAATAACATGCGCCGCCCATCATTTCTTTTTCTTCGAAACGAATTTTTTTGTTATCGAGTATTCCGCGAATGCGGACAGCTAATTCCTTATCGTATGCCATGACTGTACGCCTTTCACTTTGTCAATTACTTGTACTGATCAAGTTAACTCACTTAGGCCCTGTTGAGTACGGCATGACGAAAAATCAGTGAATTCGTCTTTCGGCCGGCTCACGCTGTCAATCTTTCGTGATCCTCCGGATGCGTTGTGGTCAGATGCTTCCTTTTGCGAGGAAGCCGTTTACTTTTCCCAGATCTTCTGTTTGTAATCCGCAATGTCCCTGATTTCTTCGGACTTTTCGGTGAACAACCTGATACGCGATTCGGCCGCTTCCCTCTCATCCGTTAGCCGCTGGATCAATGTTCCGTAATCATCAAACGGCATAACAAGGTTTTTTGAAAGCGGCAGGCGTTGAAGCGCCGCAAGGGAATCCGGGAAATTGAATCTAATTTCTAAGCCGGCACTCAGTTCGCTCCCCCGCGACCGCATAAATCGCGTAACGATCTCTTTCAAATCGTTTTCTGCGCGAATAAATAGTATCATGCGATCGAGATCACTGCAATACATACTTAGGCGATCCGCCTGATCAAGCAGGTAATCGGCTTTCTGATATAATTCTTCAGGCTCGTCATTCCGCAGCATCCTTATATCAACAAGCGGCATGTCGAATTTTTTCATTCGGTAAGTTTGGAACGGAGCCTTTTCAGCAAACATTCTATTCAATTTGGACATTTCGTTGTAAGAGATATCATCATCGTCCGTCCGGGATAGCAACACACGAATCGTGTCACTTATCTCTTTGTCCATGATCTTTACGAGTTTGGCGATTTGCTGTTCATTAGCTTCACCGTGTGCACGGATCAGATTGTCGATCTTTACCATCTTTTTTGCAATATCTTCGGATTCTTTGAGTAGGCCTTTTAGTTCGATTCGGTCGAAAAAGCCGATGTCGCCAGCTTGTTTTATGCGGTCGATACGAAGAACAAGTGTGTCATATTGTACAGTCAGAATTTTCTTTGTCTGAGCAAAGGTAGTTACGTCGTGATGTGACTTCTCCAAAAAGCGCAAAATTTCAACGACCGATGTCGATGAAAATTCAGATCGAACCTGGCCGTAAATGGAATTTGGGAACAGCATCATTAATAAATAAATGCCGCTCATTCCAATCCGATAATATCGTCGGTGCATAATCCCATACCTCAAGCAAAACGCGCATTAAAGCAAACCGTATTTTTCCAGTTTATAATAAAATGCGCTTGTCTTAATACCCAGCATACGCGCGGCTTCTGTTCGCGCGCCGCCGCTCTTTTCCAGCGCTTTCTCAATCATGGATTTTTCAATTTGTTCAAGCATGGCATCAAGCCCGGCCGACTCAACATCCTCAAGGCTTAACAAGAATTCCCGCTCCGCATTTTGTATCATGGAGAAATCCGCCGCCGTCAACGTATGATGATCTGCCAGCGCAACCGCGCGTTCAATAATATTTTCAAGTTCACGAACATTCCCCGGCCAATGATACTTCTGAAGTATTTCGTGAATCCCCTGCTCTACTTTTATTTTTTTTCCGGTATCTTTTTCTATTTTATGAATAAAAAACTCTGTGAGCAAAATAATATCTTCTTTTCTGTCACGCAGCGGCGGAAGCAGAATAGGTATAACATGAAGCCGGTAATACA
>JAEUSK010000050.1 GCA_016787925.1 bacterium
TATCCTGCTTGGCCTGTTTCCGAGTTATGTCGTAAATTCCGTTCAAGTGGTCGGTAATTTTATTCATGCAAGTTTAAAATAAAAATAATTGCCTGCGTTTTAATTAAGAGGTAAGTTTAAAAGCTTACCTTTTTTATTTATTGGAACGGATTCATTATGGCCGGTAACATCCTGTCCTTGTTTTTAGAAAATATTCGATCGAAAGAAAAAATAAGTCGGCCAAAGTCCGTCCTTTCAAAAGCCATTTCGATAATTGAAAATGAACAATCGGAATCTCAAGACATCCTGAAGAATCTCTTTCCTTATTTGGGCAACGCATATCGTATCGGATTTACCGGCCCGCCCGGATCAGGAAAAAGTACGTTGGTAAATTTGATAGCAAAAAATTTTGCGGATCAAGGCCTGAAAGTTGGTATCATAGCCGTAGATCCGACAAGTTCATATACCGGCGGAGCGATATTAGGCGACCGCTACCGCATGAACGACATAGTGCTGCACCCCCATATTTTTATTCGAAGCATGGCTAGCCGCGGTTCCTTTGGCGGTTTGGTTAGAACGGCTTATCAGGTCGCGGACGTCATGGAAGCGTACGGGATGGACATGATCTTGTTTGAAACGGTGGGCGTCGGGCAATCGGAAATCGAAATTGTCAAACATGCCGATTCCACCATCGTCGTTTTGGTTCCGGAATCGGGCGACGGCGTTCAGGCCATGAAAGCCGGGCTGATGGAAATCGCCGACATCTTTGTAATCAATAAGTCGGACAGAGAGCAATCCGATCATATTAAACTTGAAATTGAAGCCATGCTGGAATTGAAGGCGCACGATGAAAAGTCGTGGTTAACGCCGGTAATTAAGACTGTTGCGACCCAGAAAAAGGGCATAGAAGGCGTTATGGAACAAGTTGAAAAACATAAAGAATATCTGAGGAATTCCGGTGAGTTGAGTCGTAGGAGGAAGGATAGAATTCAGCACGAATTGCTAAGGCTGATCGAAGGCAGAATTCGCCAACAATGGACGGAGCAAGATTTTGTTGGTAAAATACAATCGCACGTGGAGTCCATTTTTTTGAACAAGGATTCGTTATATTCCGTCGCAGAAAATATTTATCAGGAACATTTTAAAGGGCAGCCTTAATAATCCGACAAACTACCTCTCCGTACCACAAAATCTCCGGCATTCCATTCATACATTTTTTCAAAAGCTTCGGTTTCGGTAAATAGCTTTTTGCCATGTTTATCCTGAATGTACATCAGGTCGGGCAAACCCTTTATAAAAACTATTACGCCTTGAAAGTTGTCCGGGTGACTAATATGGACAAATCCATTGAGACTTTCGTGTTCACAGAAAGCCACTATTTCGTCGAGCGGTTTATTGCCCAGTTTCCCTGAGAGAAGAGTATTTGTACTCTTAATATGATCGTCGAAAGCGCCGACCATAGACCGGATTTTGGCAATGAATAGTTCTTTTTTTAGAGGTTTGAAAAAATAGTCAACGGCGCCGTGTTCGAAAGCGTTGATCAAAATGGACGTGTCGTGGGCGTGGGTTAAGAACAAGAAAGGAAGATCCTTAACGGCCGGGCGTCTCTTTACTTCTTTCAAAAATCCAAAACCGTCCACGTCCGGCATGACGGCCTCTGCAACAATCATACGCAGAGCGTTTTTGCCCAGCGTATCCAAATGCGTCAGCGCCTGTTGTGCGCTGGAATAACCGACCGTTTCAAACCCTGCTTTATTTACCAATTCAACGACATCCGCGAGCATGGCCGGATCATGATCGACCACCATGATTTGTTTTTTCTGCATAAAATGTAATGCTTTATTGGTGTATTTTTAAATTCAGCTGAATAATAGAAATAATGAATCAAAGAGTCAAAATTTAAATGCACATTCAAATTGATTTTTCTCCAAAACAATCATATTTTTTGATGCATTTCAACAACATTGTATTTTACATTTAACGATAAGGAATTACACAATGTCCGACCATATACTATCACAGTTGGAGCCGCAAAGAGTGTTTGATTATTTTTTTCAAATAACACAGATCCCGCGGCCGTCCAAGAAAGAAGAGAAGATCAGAGAATACGTGATTGGTATTGCAAAAAAACTAAATCGTGATTATCAGGAAGATGCCGCCGGCAACATCGTCATACGAAAACCGGCCACACAGGGTTATGAAACGGCGCCGACCGTCATCTTGCAGGGGCATGTTGACATGGTGTGTGAGAAAACGAACGAAATCAATTTCGATTTTGACAATGACCCCATTCAGGTTCGGGTGGACGGCGAATTCATCAAAGCGACACAGACTACATTAGGCGCAGACAACGGCATTGCCGTCGCGGCCATGCTGGCCATACTTGAAGATGAAGCTGTTAAGCACGGGCCGTTAGAACTGTTGTTTACCATGGATGAGGAAACCGGCCTGACGGGAGCAACAAAATTAGATCCGAAAATGCTGAAAGGGCGTTATCTTCTAAATCTAGATTCAGAAGAGGAAGGATTGCTCTATGTGGGCTGCGCGGGGGCGAAGGATTGTATTATCACAGTTCCGGTCAAGTGGAAGGAAAGCCATCATGAGGATCTGCTGCAACTAAGTATCAAAGTGGATGGATGCGTGGGCGGGCACTCGGGCCTGGATATCCATTTGGGTCGGTCTAATGCAATCAAATTACTGACGCGTATTCTATGGAATTTGCATAACGAATTTGGCATTCGAATATGTGATATTCGCGGCGGGACCAGGAGAAATGCCATTCCCCGCGACGCCGATGCAGTAATCATGATTCCGACAGATGAACTCAATTCAGTTCGGAAACGAATTCAGTCGCTGCAAAAGGCGATCAAATCTGAATACAAATTGACCGATCCGAACATTAAAATTTCTTTTAAAGAAATGGCAAACCAACGTTCACCCATGACGAAAAAATCCCAGACGACCGGACTTTTGAATTTGCTTTATGCCCTGCCGAATGGCGTATTTGGAATGAGCCAGGATATTCCCGGATTGGTGGAGACTTCGGTCAATCTTGCCACGCTGGAAACGAATAAGACCTCTATCGTGATCGGATCAAGTCACCGGAGTTCCGTCGAAAGCAAAAAGCGCGATATTGTGGACCGGGTGTTTGCCATAGCAAGTTTAGCAGAAGCCGACGTGGAAGAAACAGACGGATATCCAGGGTGGAAACCGGATATGAATTCTAAAGTTCTTAGAGCATGCCGGGAAGTGTTTGGTGAAGTATACGGCAAGGAACCGGCTATCACCGCTATTCACGCGGGATTGGAATGCGGCATCATCGGCGAAAAATTCTCCGGTATGGAAATGATTTCATTTGGCCCGACCATCAAGAATGCGCATTCTCCGGATGAATGTTTACACATTCCAAGCGTAAAACCGTTTTATGAGTCGGTATCAAAAATTTTAGAAAAAATGACGACGATGTAGTTGCCCATCATGGGAATTGCAGCATAAAAAATTTTGCCACGAAAAACACGAAAGGACGAAAAAATTAGTATGGATGACGTATTCTTTTTTAGTATTTTTCGAGTGTTTCGTGGGAACAAGAACAAGTTATTAAAATAAGAAACAAGGCCGATGCAGATAGACGATTGATATGAGTTTTCCGGAAGAAGTCATACGTAAATTACAAACAGCCGAACGAATCGTTGTTTTGACCGGCGCCGGGATTTCTGCAGAAAGCGGTGTTCCGACCTTCCGTGACGCGCAATCGGGTTTATGGGCTAATTATGATCCGGAGGAGTTGGCAACGCCTCAGGCTTTTCGCAGAAATCCAAGAATGGTTTGGGAATGGTACATGATGCGCCGCGAGATTATCAAAAAAGTAAAACCTAATCCCGGCCATTTTGCTTTAGCCGGCATAGAAAAAAGAGTTACACGGTTTCTGCTGGTAACTCAAAATATCGATAATCTGCATCGCCTTGCCGGAAGTGAGAATGTGATCGAAATTCACGGTAATATCCAACGTACCAAATGTTTCGATGAAGATGTTGTGATCGATACGTGGGATACGACTGACGATGTTCCGCCGCGGTGCCCTCGCTGCGGAGGTATGCTAAGGCCGGATGTAGTATGGTTCGGCGAGATGCTGCCGTCCGGCGCATTTGAGAAATCCGCAGAGGCCGTTAGAAATTGCGACGTGTTTTTTTCTATCGGAACATCTTCATTGGTCTATCCTGCGGCAGCATTGCCGTACGAGGCTCTTAACAATCGAATTTTGTCGATTGAGATCAATGCGGAGGCAACTCCGCTGACAGTCCATGTTGACCACCATTTCCGTGGCCCGGCGGGAGAGATATTACCGCAACTGGTTGCCGCAGCATGGAGAGCCTGATCACGGCAAAGGAATTGACTTTACATTGGAAAGCCATTACATTCGAACTATTATCCATCAATTTTGATCATCAAGTCAAACCATGTTACACAAAGGCATTTTTGTAAGTTTTGAAGGGATAGATCGTTGCGGCAAGTCCACACAGGTTGAGAATCTCACGCAGCAATTGCAGGGCGAGGGTTATTCCGTATTAACTCTTCGCGACCCCGGCGGCTCTGAGATTTCTGAGCAAATCCGGAATATTTTGTTGTCAATACATAATATGAATATCGATCCTATCACGGAACTTTTGCTTTATGAAGCGGCGCGCGCACAAATCGTTGCAGAAAAAATCAGACCGGCGCTCCAGAAAAAAATGATCGTTTTAATTGACCGTTTTTATGATTCCACAACGGCTTATCAAGGTTATGGCCGAGGGCTCTCCCTTCAGGCCATTGAAAAGGCAAATGCGCTTGCAACGGGCGGTTTAGTACCGGACCTCACAATTTTTATCGATATCAATTGGGAAGAATCGGAACGGCGCCGTGGAAATCTGGCCGCAGACAGGATGGAAAGCGAAGATCAGTATTTTTTTGAGCGCATCCGCAACGGGTATATTCAGATTGTTCAGGAAAATGCAAAACGTGTCAAATTAATCGATGGGAACTTGCCCATTGGCGCTATCGGGGAGAAGATCTATCACGAGATTCTTAAGGTCATTAGAAAACACAATCCTATACATTCGAATTGAACTTTTCGATGTTTCAAAAAAGCAATGAGCCTGATCAGCATTTTTTGACACAACATAAAGGCGAGATCTCGTTTGCAATTGCTCTTTCGGGACTCATTGTGTCGTCGTTATTCATGTCCTATGCGCCGCCGTCCTATTTAGCATTTCTCTTAGTAGTGCAAACTGGATTTGAAGCCGGCACCGTTGGCGGTGCAGCAGACTGGCTTGCGGTGAAAATGATATTTGATGAGATCAAAATCGGAAATGTACGGATCGTTCCGGCGTCCGGTATTATTCCGCGCAAACAAAAAGCCATAGCGCAGGCTGCGGGGAAATTAGTTGCAGACGAATGGTTGTCGCCGCAGAGCGTGAAAAAGATTCTGCAATCGGTTGACGTGGCCGGGGCGCTTGCCGATTACTTGGAAAAAATAAAACAGAACGGGGAGCTTTCAGGACACGTTAGCTGGCTTATACAACGCTTGACTAAAATTCTTGAAAAGCCGGGAGCCAAAGAAAAGTTAGCCGGAATATTAAATGAACAGGTTACCCGTATTCAGTGGAGCCAATGGATCGGGAGCACCTTAACGGACGATCAGGCAAGAAAAATTTTGGATCAGCTGGTTCCGTTTTTTGCAGAAAAATTAACCGAACTTCTGAGTACGCAGGAAGCTTTTGATTTGATCGTCGAGAAGTTGTCTGAAGATAAGGGCGGGTTTTTGAAACAATTATTTTTTGATCCCGTAGAGACAGCAGAGAAGACCATTCTCAAAAGCATACAGTTCCTCCGTGAATTACAGGACAATCCATATCATCCTGTTCGCCTGAAAATTGATACAAAAACGGTAGCTTGGATCAATGAACTGCGTACTGACTCTGAATCAGCTAAGAAAATAGATAAACTCGCGGCTGAAATAACATCAGAACTGGAATTCACTTTATTGGCTGAAAAAGCGATCAACAGGCTGATTGAATTTCTTAATGAACAGCGGCACGAAAAGGACGGCCTGATTTATCGTACCGTGTCAGACTGGGTTGACAATATTATTCTGGAACTCAGGAATAATAGCGAATGGCAGAAAACTGTAAATGAGAATGTTATTTCTGTCATAGGCGAAGTCATTAACAGAAACCATCATTTGATCGGAGAAATGGTTGAAAAAAACCTAAGCAGCCTTTCTCCGGAACAGATCAAAGAACAATTCCGTATCCGAACGTATAACGATATGCAATGGATTCGTGTCAATGGCGCTGTTGCTGGATTTGCCATCGGAGTAGTTATTGGAATCATTAGAGTATTATTGTCTTAAATTTAGAATAAAGGAGAGCGTATGAAGTATGGGTTGTCCTGTCTCTTCATACTTTTTTTTGCGGTACCCGTTTGGTCTCAGATCAATATGACTAACCTTAGTCAACTGGATCAACACGGCACGAATTACGCCAATATTTGGGGGTACACCGATTCCCTTGGGCGTGAGTATGCGCTTTTGGGCTGTAATACTGGGACGGCGGTGATTGAAATCACCAATCCGTCCATACCGGTGGAAAGAGCGTTTATTCCTGGCGGTACATCCAGTTGGCATGAGATCCAATCCTGGGGGAAATACGCATATGTAGTGTCGGAAGCGGGAGGCAGCGGATTACAGATCATTGATATGTCCCAGCTGCCCGTTACGGCAACACTGGTTAATACGTGGACAACAACCGGTTACGATCATACGCATGATATTCAGATTCGCGACGGGTATGCCTATTTGACCGGCGGGAATGCGACGCCGGTGGGGGGCATTAAGATATTAAGTCTTGCGGATCCCGTTAACCCTGTGGAAGTTGGAAGTTTTAATAATGAATATATCCATGACTGTTACGTTCGAAATGATACTATCTATGCGGCGGCCATATTTTCAGGGAAAGTGTACGTGATCGATGCAAAAAATAAATCCAACCTGCAGGTTGTTCACTCATACACTTACCCCGGAGCTTTTACTCACAATACGGCATTGTCCGATAACGGCCAAATTCTTTTTACAACGGACGAAACAAGCAGCCCCGCCGGAAGCCTGCGAATTTGGGATATTTCAACTTTGCGGGATGGCATTGCGAATAATACAAATATCTCTCAACTGGGATCGTACGGGAGTTCCGGGATTGTGCATAATGTATATGCCAAAGGGAAATATGCCTACGCTTCCTATTATACGGAAGGCGTACGCATTTTTGATGTCAGCAATCCATCAGCGCCGATTGTTGCAGGACATTATGACACATATACTCCGAGTAACTCCGCGCAATTCGCCGGTGCGTGGGGTGTTTATCCGTACTTTCCATCCGGAAATATTGCGGTTTCCGATATCAGCGGCGGCCTTTACGTTCTTGGCTTCTCAGGAAAAGAAACTGGACAAATATCAGGGATCGTAACCGACAGTATCTCCGGGGAACCAATCAAGGATGTAACTATAACGCTTTTGCAGGATAATCTGACGCGTACCACCAATGATTCCGGCCGGTATAATTTTACAGCATTATCAGGCAATTCAACTTTAAAAATCGTTAAACCGGGATACGTTACTATTTATCGGGATGCAACTGTTCCGACTAATTCTGCATCGAATTTTGATTATGCGATGACCCGAAATTTACCGCAAACACCCCAGCATGTTACCATCAGCCATGATAGTGCATCGCTTACGTTAACCTGGCGGCAAAATCAGGAACCCTTTTTCATGCGGTATAGAATTTATGGCGGGACGTCTCCTAATCCTGTCACGGTACTTGATTCTCTCGACAATCGTCAGGATACGGTAATAACATTCAGCGGACTGACCAACGGTACTTTGTATTATTTCCGGCTGACGGTTGTAGATTCCTCATTCCGTGAAAGTGTGTTTTCTACCGAAGTAAGCGAGGCTCCGAATATCCCCGGATTCGAACCGCCCGAAACGCCTGCGAATGTCACTATAAGCAGCGACAGTGCTCGCGTGACACTGCAGTGGAATCAGAATCAGGATGGCGATTTTATGAGGTATAGAATTTATGGCGGAACTTCCCCGGGCCCTACCGTATCCATAGATTCTGTTGAAAACCGGGTTGATACCATTAAAACAATCGCCGGGCTTGTCAACGGCACGACTTACTATTTCCGTATCACGGCAGTTGATAATCATTACGTGGAAAGCGGTTTTTCTGCACAAGTGAGCGCCACGCCCCAAACGCCTTCATTAAGTCTGACGACCTCACTTTATCAGAATTCGCTGCTCACGAAATATGTTGATATCATTGTGACCTCGGATGTTGATTTGACGGGCGCGCCAACCGTCAAACTTTGGCGAACAACGGACACGACCGTTATTGCCATGTCAGTCATCTCGCAAAATGTTTACAAAGGATCCTACGCATTTGATGCGGACGGAATTTATAAAATCCGCACGCGGGCGGTGTCATACCGTGGGCAGGACTCAACAAAGGAGCGAACCTATTCAGTCTCGCTGGCAAAACCCGGAATTCCGGTGGTTTTGAAATCCGCAGATGGTTTAGCCCGTCTTCAAATACTGGACAATTCCGTTTCTGAAGAAACATGCTTTATTTTGAATAATGAGACAATCAAAAATGAAACCGCGTATTATTTCGGACCCACAAACGAGTTTTCTTCAACTATACGGGTAGAGATTCAATACGATCCTGCCAGGTTCGCCGAGACGGATAAGCTTTTTATCTTTAGATATGAGGACGGGCAATGGCAACGCCTCGAGAGCCTGGTTTTACCAAAGTATAATAAAGTAGTTGCGAATGTAAATAAACTGGGCGTATTCAAGGTTGATGAAGATTACGAAATGACGGCACATAATTTGGTCGTGAAATCTTATAATCTAAAACAAAATTACCCGAATCCTTTTAATCCGTCTACCACAATTGAATATGATATGCCTGAAGACGGGCGTTTGTCTATTGTGGTATACAACCTGCTCGGACAGAAAGTCAGGACTTTATATGATGCGCAGCGTTCTGCCGGTCGATACACGGTTATTTGGGACGGACGACATGATAATGGACGCGAAGCCGCAAGTGGAATTTACCTATACCGATTACAGACGAAAAACTTTATTCAGACTAAGAGAATGCTTTTTATAAAATAAAAATGACGAGTGAAAATTGAATTGTCAATCAAACTTAAAAGTTTTATGAAAACGATTAACTTTGTTCTGCCGGTCTTTGTTCTAATATGTCAAATCTCCTGCGGTCCCGACCCGGTGAAAGAAACGACAACATACGAAGATATGATCCTAGAAGGGTGGACCAGTTATAGCCAAAACGAATTTGAAATGGCGGCTGAATGGTTTACCAAGGCCGCGAAAAAGGAACCTTCCTTCGCAGAACCTTACACCGGCTTGGCGTGGATACAAATGAAAATGGATCATTTTATTAAGGCGGAGGAGTATTTTAATACGGGCACACTAAAAATAAATGTAACGGCTGATCACTTCGCCGGGTGGGCATTTATGAAAAATGCACAAAAAGAATATGACGTCTCTAATACGCACGCTCAAACGGCTTTGGATGCCGATGCCGAATGGAGTTTTCCCTACGCCGTCGGTCTCAGCGCATCGGACCTGAAGTTGTTGCAAGCGCAAAATTATTTTCTTCTCGCGGATTACACCAACAGCCTGCTGTTGGTGAAAACTCTAAACCCGGGTTTTGATGCGGATATTTTTGACAGTGCAGGACAAGCATTGCTTGCGAAGGAAATTGAGCGGCTGCGAAAGATCGTATAAGTATCATTCAAAAAAAAAGTCCGGCCATGAGCGGACGAACTTTTTATGACTTTTATTTGTTTAATTCAGTTGTTAGTACCAACGTAGATTTTCAGTTTTTCTCCGACGCGGATTGAGTTGGAAGATAATTTGTTCCATCGTTTGATGCTGCTTACTTCGACGTTAAATAGTTTTGCGATACTGATCAATGTGTCGTTGTCCTGCACCACGTAAATCTTCGTTCCCGGCTCGTCCGCTGCGACTTCCTTAGCTTTTTTCCTGGTCGCATTGCGATATCCTTCGTCAGGAATATACGTATCTATCCACAGGGTCAGCACTTGTCCCGGAAAAATAGGATCGCCGTAGTATAATCCGTTCCAGTCCCTGATGTTCTGTGCCAAAATATTGTACCATTCTGCAATTTCCCCTAGGGTATTTCCTCCCTCGACTTTGTATAATATTTTTTTCTTACCTGCCTTGTCATCGGCTTTTTTCTTGGTCGTTGTTGATCCCGCGCCGGATGAATAGCTGCCGGCGCTTGTCGTGGATTTCGTATACGCAGGTGTTGTAACTGCCGAAGCCGTGTAGGATTTCGGCGCAACCGGAATGATAATGTATTGGCCGGTGATCAGATTAACGGAACTCTTGAGCTGATTGGCCTGCATGATCGCTTTGATATCCGTGCCGTAACGATTGGCAATCAGTGACAGCGTTTCACCGTATTTTACCTGGTATCTGACCCATGAGCGTTTTTTCTCCTGCGGAATTTTGGCGTAATTCTCAAGGAATGTGGCGCGCGTGCCGGACGGCAATTTGAGCAAGTACCGGGAAGTCGTTGGCGGCGTGCACCAACGCAATAGCGCGGGATTGATATCACGAATGCTGTCCACCGTCGAATTCACACAACCGGCAATAATCTCAAGGTCAAGGCATTCGGTTACTGTGACTGTGTCGACAAGCATTGGAAGGTCTTTTTGTAAAGTGACTCCGAATTGATCCGGGTTTTTGGCTATGGTCGCCGATGCTATAAAGTAGGGCACATAATTCTTAGCCTCTCTCGGCATCTTAGACATTTCCCAGTAGTCACGCGTATTGTTCTTTTTCATCGCACGGTTGACGCCGCCCGGGCCTGCGTTGTATGCGGCTAATACAAGATACCAATCGCCGTAAATATTGAACAGGTCCTTAAGATGTTTGATAGCGGCCTTGGTTGACACATAAATATCCCGCCGTTCGTCTACCCACCAATCCACATTCATTCCGTAGATTGCAGCAGTTGATTTGGTAAATTGCCAGGGTCCAACCGCATGCGCGCGTGATCTGGCAGTTGCGCTGAAACCGCTTTCGATCATGGCGAGATAAATCAGATCTTCGGAGACGCCCTCCTGTTTGATCACTTCCCTGATCAGGTTCTCAAATTGTCCCATTTTCTTATACAAAAAGCGAATGTTGGCGCCGCCGTCTTTGGCCATATAGTCGATGTATTTTTGTATTCTTTCATTTTGGATATTCATAGGAATGTAATCCAACGCGTGGCCTTTTGCTATGGGCGCTTTGATCGAGCCGTATGAAGTGAGGCCGGATAAACCGGTATCAAAGAACACCAGACGACTCAAAACCGTTTGATTAAAGGCGTCGCCGTTAAATTCATTCTTAAGTTCAAGCAAATTCTTATAATGTTCAATTATTCCGTTTGCCAGCCAATTACCGTAATCGGATCTGTCTGCAACCTGCGTATCATCCTGTTCCGTTCTCGTTTCTCCGATATTAAAAGGCAGCATAAGGTCGCCGCCATTGCCATTGGCGGCATCGTCATCATACGACTCCTTACTTGCTAATATATCTCCCAGGGCAACGAGAGCATCAATGGCGGCAAGATATTCTTGTTTTGCAGCTTCTGCATTTTGTTCGACGAACCAGAAGTTAAGGGCATTGGCATAATGCTTTTTTACGTTCTCGATCGCGACGACTTCACCCGACCCGTTTGTTTGCTGAAAGCCTTTATCTGAATCTGAATCGACCAGCTTAAGGAATTGAACTTCTTGAACCGGCAGCTGAACGGAATCAGCCTTTTGGCTAGTAATCTCAGCCGGTTTTGTTCCAGCCTTGTTTAGCTCCGGATTAAGAACACTTTGCGACGAACCGCAGCCGATCATGACCCATACAAAAAATGTCAACCACATAGTTCTCAAGTAAAATCTCATCTGCTTTGATTCTCCTAAATCATTAAAAAATCAGGCACTTCTAAACCGCGAGAATATAGAATAATCGCTTCGGAATGTCAATATTTTTAGAATTTAAAAAATGCAACTGCAGGCGTTATTTTGAGAAAATGTCAACGTTTCTTTTTGTAATTTCCAGATTTTGTCTGCTCACTAATACTAAGTTCTTGAAATTGACACCGAAAATTTCAGATGTACGCCATAGCTGATCCGATTCCCTGACATAAACCAGAGTTTCCCCAGCCAAAGTTTGTATTGTTGCCTTATCCGGGTCCTGCAATTCAATCGATTGTACCATGGTACCAAACTTCTGCATCAGTGATGGGGTTTCATCCTTGGAAGCGAACATATGGCTGCATAATACTGTAAAAACGTCTTTCTCGTATGCCGACGATTCAATGTCCCTGTATTTGAACGTATCTTGCTGAAAAGCTATGGAAAGATTATCTATAGCCTCCTCCTTTAGTGCATCTGGATATTCGGAACGTATTATGGCGACCACTTCGCGGGTTGTATTGAGATAGGCATGAAAATCGGCTTTTGTATCCGATGTGAGGAGTTCATACACTATTTGATAATCTTTGTCCGCAAATGCACGAACAAATTTGTTGTGGGCGCCATCCGGCGTAGCGGGATCCATATTAGCTGAACCGCAGCCCGCATTCACTATTACAAGTCCGGCCAATAAGAAAAAACGGGTCATAGTATGCCTGTCAAGGTTTTTTCGACAACGTATTCAATGGCGGCCTTATATGCAAGTGGCATGTATCGCATTAAAATAAGCATCAAAATGCTTGCAAGAAAAGGGTGGAAATGTTATGTTACGCCAATGAAGGTCCTCACACGAAACACTGATTTTACAGCCTCTGTTGACAGCCCGGTCCCGACTGAAAAACCGAATTTACTCGGTATGACGTTGGACGAACTGGAAACATTTTTCGTTTCGCTGGGCGAAAAAAAATTCCGCGGCGCACAGGTTTTCCAATGGTTATATAAATATGGCGCTGAGTCATTTGACGATATGACCGATATCTCGAAAACGCTGCGGGAGCGATTAGGAGAAGTGGCAGTGATTCATCATGCGGCAGCCATTAAAACTCAGCAGTCGGGGGAGAAAGAAGCCTATGCGACGAAGAAAATCTTGTTCGAACTGGCGGACGGGCAGAAGATCGAATCGGTTTTCATTCCAGACGACGAAAGACGAACAGTTTGCATTTCCACACAGGTTGGCTGCGCCGTCGGTTGCGAATTCTGCGCAACGGGGTGGATGGGTTTTAACAGAAATCTTACAGTCGGGGAGATCGTCGGACAGTTAATTTATGTTCGGAAATATATTGACCCCGGTATTTCCAACGTTGTTTTTATGGGTATGGGCGAGCCCTTTCTGAATTATGAAAATGTGATTGCGGCTGCGCAGATCATTGCCAATGAAAAAGGCGTCGGTATGGCGGCGAAACACATTACTATTTCCACCTCCGGAATTATTCCCAAGATTTACGAATATGCGGATGAAGGCCACCCTTATAATCTGGCCATAAGCCTGAATGCGACCACAGATGAGGTGCGCCGGCGTGTAATGCCTATTACAAAAAAATATCCATTGACTGAATTGCTTCAGGCGGCCAAACATTTTAATTCAACCCGTCGAAATCCAGTTACGCTCGAGTATGTCTTGATGGCGGATGTGAATGATACTAACGCCGATGCGCTTCGACTAAGAAAATTTGCGTCCGAGCTGGGACGATGTAAAGTTAATGTGATTCCTTATAATCCGATCGAAGGACCTGCTTTGAAGAGGCCGTCACAGGAGAGCATAGATCATTTTATGAAGCTGGTTTCCTCTATTCAGAGCCCGCTTACTTTGCGGAGAAGCAGAGGAACGGATATTTCGGCGGCTTGCGGACAACTTGCAGTCAAAAATTAGTTTTGAGGAACATTTCATTTATTCACACTTAACCGGAGGTGTCGGGTATGAAAGCGAATCAAAAACAAATCAAAGGCCGTCCGCGAAAAGCGCCGGCGGTCGTATCGGATACAGCATGGATCAAGGCCAACTGGGACATGATTTCAAAACACTACGCAGGCCAATGGATAGCCGTGTTTCGCGAGTCGGTGATCGCTAATGGACATAATCCGGAAATAGTTCAACTTAACGCAAAAGAGATTGTTGGCGATGTAACTTTTACGGTAAAATACATAGAAAAGGGAATCGTATTTCTGTAACAGCATCACGTTGACAAATTGGAAACAACTTATAACCGTCAGGCTGGTATGCAAACTTCTTTTAGGCTCATGCTTTTTCTTCTCATAACAATTCTTTTTATTCAATCTGAAATTAAAGGTCAGCAACCGCAGACGGTAAAGCTGAGCGTGAATATAAGTTCAGTTGATGCAGCGTCATTTACAATGGACGTTAGAGCGGTAATTGACCCGCAATATCATATCTACGGCGTTGAACTACTGGATGGTCCGGTTCCGACGACCGTTGTAACGCATTTGCCTGCCAACATCAGGCGGTCCGGCGATCTCATCAGCCCGAAAGGGACAAAGCATTTTGATGAAGGATTTGGAATCGACGTAACATGGCATTCGGGGACGGTTGTCTTCAAACAGCCGCTGGAAATCACGGGCCCGCTGAATACCGGAGATATGATCGGTGTGGAATTTCGATATCAGGCCTGCACGGAGTCATACTGTCTTCCTCCGAAAACCGTCAAAGCAACGTATTCGATTCCGTTATCTGTCATTTCCGCTTCACAGAAAATAAGCCAATCCGGCATGGCCATTTCTAAAAGCGAGGCTCAGGGCAGCAAAATTATAGGCAATGACCAGTCAGTCATAAAAGACACGGTCTTATCATTCGTTAAAGGAAATTTGGCTATAGAAAGTTCGGATAAAACAGTTATGGAGAGAACCGCATCTTATGAATCGCTGCGCGGTGAGTCACTGGTCTCATTTATCGGTCTGGCTTTTCTGACGGGCTTTCTTGCATTATTGACGCCTTGCGTATTTCCAATGATTCCGATCACGGTATCGTATTTTACAAAACATTCGGCAAAGTCGAGATTTCAGGCGATCAAGCAATCGGTAGTTTACATCCTTGGAATTATTGTTTCGTTTGCTTTATTCGGCTGGCTTATGTCCCTGATCTTGGGTGCATCCGGCGCTCAGAATTTTGCTGCGAATGTGTGGGTCAATATGATTATTGGAATATTGTTTATTGTTTTCGCCTTAAGCCTGTTCGGCGTATTTGAAATAAGGCTGCCGTCGTTTATTGTAAATTTTTCTCAGCAGCACAGCGACACCGGGCGAACGATCGGAACTTTGTTTGCCGGCGTGACGTTCACTTTGGTTTCCTTTACCTGCACGGTTCAGTTTCTCGGCCTTTTGATGGTTGCCTCGGCCAACGGAGAATGGTTCTTGCCCGTAATCGGTATGTTATGTTTTGCGACGGCATTCTCAGCTCCATTTTTCTTTTTGTCGCTTTTTCCGCAATATCTTGCCAATATGCCCAAAAGCGGAAGCTGGCTGCATGCCACCAAGATTATTATGGCGTTCATAGAGGTTGCCGCCGCGTTCAAGTTTTTCAGTAATGTTGATCTCGTCTGGGATACTCAAATCTTAACGCGGCCGGTTCTACTTTCTATATGGATTGTGTTATTTGGCATCTCGGGATTCTATTTACTCGGTAAAATCAAATTTTCAGAAGATGATACGGTGGAGTCCGTCGGTGCCGGCAGAACGGGTCTCGGTATATTTTTCTTGAGTTTAACAACGTACCTCCTGTCCGGACTTTTTGGACATCCATTACAGGCCGATCTTGATTCCTATCTCCCGCCGGCAGATTATGGAGCGATTCATAGTGTGCGTTCATCGGCAGAAAAGGAAGAAAATGAATGGATTGAAAATTATCCTGCAGCACTGGCGCGTGCGCGCGAAACGGGCAAACCGCTATTCATCGATTTTACGGGGAAGACATGCACCAATTGCCGCTTAATGGAAAAAACAATATTTGTCAGAGAAGACGTAGACGAACTTTTTGGCCAAATGGTATTGTCCCGTTTATGGACTGATTTTGGCGAATCACAGGAAATGAATCAGGAGTTACAGCAAAAATTAGTAGGCAGCGTTGCCCTGCCGTTCTATGTGATCATTGATCCTGAAGAAAATGTGCTGGCAACTTTCGGCGGGCTGGAAAGAAACCCGGAGATTTTTAAAATGTTTCTGAATGACGGGCTGGAAAAAATGAAAATTACGGCAGATATTCGAAAAAATTGAAATGAAGGGAACCATGAAACAGATATTTAGTGCAATAGTAATCATGCTTATGATGGTCTCCATTTTCTCTTGCGGTAAAAAGGAAGCCGGTCTGGGCGGAGCAGTTGATTTCTCAATTACAGACCTGGAGGGGAATTCGGTAAAACTTTCTGAATATAGAGGCAAAACGGTATTAGTTAATGTTTGGGCAACCTGGTGCGCGCCTTGTATCAAGGAAATTCCTGATCTGAAAGAGATACATGCGGAATACAAGGACAGCAATGTGGTTGTCTTGGGTGTTCTGCTGGAGTCGCAATCGCCGGAGGCTGCCAAACCTATGGTAGTTGATCAACTGCAGATCAATTATCCAACATGGTACGGTGACGACGCCTTTGCAAAACAATTTCAGATTCAGGCATTTCCGACGACCATAATTATTGATAAAAACGGAAAAGTAGTCAGCCGTAATGTCGGGCTTCAGAACAAGGAGCGTTTTTTGAATCTGTTGAAGGCTGCGGGTATTTGAGAGCAAGATGAATTTCAACAGGCGCTAGAAATGACAAAAAATGCCAATATGGCTAACGCGCTTCATTCCGCTTCATGCGTATCCTCACATCACGAATTATTTTCATCGCAGCATATCCTCCAGTGCCGTTGAGACATCGGTTTTCTCATCCCTATATTTTATGATAATGGGCGTATACAAAGATAGATTTTTTTCGCGCGCAAATATATTGGACACGATGGGCCGCGTACCTGCGACAACGACCGCGCCTTCCGGAATAATGAGAGGCGCCTCTTTTGTTTTGCGATAGACCGAACTTGTGACCAGATCATAAACGGGTGTTCCGCCGGTCAGAATCACGCCCGCTCCGATTACCGCGCGGGCCTTCACTATGGTTCCTTCATAAATGCCGCAATTTCCTCCAATCATGACATCGTCTTCTATAATCACCGGCATTGCGCCGATAGGTTCTAACACGCCGCCGATCTGAGCCGCGGCGCTGAGATGAATATTTTTTCCAAGCTGCGCGCACGAGCCGACGAGCGCATGCGAATCGATGAGCGTTCCGGAATCCACATACGCGCCGACGTTTATATACGCCGGAGGCATGATCACCGTTTGCGGTGAAACGTAGCAACCGTCGCGGATACTGCTGCCGCCCGGGACCATTCTTACATTGTCTTTTACGACGATACTTTTCAGCGGATACGTATCTTTATCAAAAAAGCGAAAACGGCCGTCAATGGACATGTCTGTTAGGTTACCGATCCTAAATCCGAGCAGTATGCCTTTTTTTACCCATTCGTTTACTCGCCATTGGCCGCCGTCTTTTTCAGCCGCGCGAATTGCGCCGCTATTCAGCATCTTTTTAAATGTATAAAATAATTCCAACGTATCATTATTTTGAATTTCCTTTACGGGCGAATCATACAGCGATTCAATAGCTGAGATCATTTCTTGTGTATTCATATTCTTATGAGTTTAATAATTTCTTGAGCTTGTATTATTTATATGATAAAATACAATTATCGAATTTAAAATCCAATTCGAAAGAATAGCATGAAGTCCAATATGTATTTGTTTATCTTGTTTAGCCTGACTTTTTCAATAACGAACATTTCAGCGCAACAGAAGTCGGTGGTCGCTAAAAAGGGAGCGGTGGTTTCTGTTGATGAATTCGCCTCCAAAGCCGGCGTCGCCATTCTTAAGAAAGGCGGTAACGCCGTTGATGCGGCAGTAGCAACGGCGTTTGTTTTAGCCGTGACGTATCCGCAGGCCGGCAATATAGGCGGGGGCGGATTCATGCTGATTCGAATGAAAAACGGCGAATCTGCCGCGATCGATTACCGCGAAAAAGCGCCCATGAAATCACATGCGCGTATGTTTCTGAATTCGGATGGCTCGGTGGATACGGTTTCGAGCAACTACGGTTATCTCGTCGCCGGTATTCCCGGGACCGTGCGTGGATTGGAAGCCGCATGGAAGAAATACGGTAAATTACCTTGGAAAGAATTGGTCATGCCCGCTGTGATTCTTGCAGAAAATGGTTTCAAATTAAGCCCGCAATTTGCCGACTATTTGGAATCCAGCCGGTTTGCGTTATCAAGATTCGATGAGACAAAACGAGTTTTTTTCAAAGCAAATGGCGATGCGTATCGAGCCGGGGAGCGTTTGATTCAAAAAGACCTTGCCAGGACACTCCGCATCATTGCAGAGGGAGGAGCGCTTGCGTTTTATGAAGGAGCGCTTGCAGAGGCGATGGTGGCGGATGTGTCGAACAACGGCGGCATATGGACCGAAGATGACCTGAAAGATTACCAAGCCGTGATTCGGAAACCGATTGTCGGAACGTATCGCGGCTATGAAATACTCGGTATGCCGCCTCCGTCGTCAGCCGGGGTCGTGTTAACGGAGATACTCAATATTCTTGAGAACTTTGAACTGAAGCAAAACAATCCTGAATCATTGCACATTATGATTGAATCCATGCGGCTTGGTTTTTTTGATCGAATCCGATTCTTAGGCGATGCGGATTTTGCAAAATTACCGACTGACAAACTAATGTCAAAACAGTACGCTAAAGATCTTGCAAAGACTATTGATAAAGCACAGGCTATGCCGAGCGTGAAAATGAGCGAAGATATTTCTGCAATTGACGAATCTATGGAGACAACTCACTTTTCAGTTGTTGATATGGATGGGAATGTAGTCTCCAATACCTATACCATAGAGGAATGGTTTGGTTCAGGGGCTGTGGTGAAAGGGCTGGGTTTTCTGTTGAATAATGAGATGCATGATTTTAATATTCAGCCTGATGTTTCACTTTTCAATAATCAAAAAGGAAATAGTCCCAATCTTATCGAACCGGGTAAGCGCATGTTAAGTTCCATGGCGCCAACCATAGTGCTAAAAAACGGCAAGCCGGTATTGATCACAGGTTCTCCCGGCGGGAAGACCATTATCAATACAGTACTTCAGGTTATCATCGGCGTTACCGATTACCGGCTAACGTTGCGTGAGGCGATTGATGGGCCGCGCTTGAATCATAACTGGATGCCGGATCGTGTAACAATGGAAAAAAACAGGTGGGATGCAAAAATGGCTGACGATTTAAAGTCTAGAGGACACAACGTAACAGAAGTTAGTTATTTAGGTGATGCGCATTCGATTTGGATCGATCCTGTAACCGGCGTGATTTATGGAGAGGCTGATATGCGCAGATACGGATGGGCAGAAGGGTACTAATAATAGGAAATTAGTAATGAATAATTAATAATCGGTTGTGTTAAAGTCGAAGTTCCAGAGAATCGAAAATAAATATTATTCATTATCCACTAAAGCTTCTCTACAACTTTTTTCATGATAGCCGTCATTTTCGGTTCTGTCTCGCCCGCTGTTTTAAGGATTTTCTTAATGTCTACCGGCTGCAGCGAGTCCGGAAAGCACTCATCGGTGACAATTGAAAAACCTAAACAAGCAATACCCATGTGGTGGGCCACTATAACTTCGGGAATCGTCGACATGCCAACCACATCCGCTCCGATATACCGCAGAAATCGATATTCCGCACGCGTTTCCAGATTAGGACCCATTACGGCAACATACACGCCGCGCTGAACTTTAATTTTTTCTTCCAGGGCAATTTGTTCCGCCATCGCAATAAGTTTTTTTGAATACGGTTCGCTCATGTCCGGGAATCGCGGTCCGAGGCTGTCTTCGTTCTTGCCACGCAGGGGATTATCGCCAAGCAAATTGATATGGTCGTCCATGATCATGATATCACCGGCCACATATTGAGGGTTCATTCCTCCGCATGCATTGGAAACTAACAGCGTTTTGACACCCAAAAATTTCATCACCCTAACGGGAAATGTGATCTGCTGCATCGTGTAGCCTTCATAGAAATGAAAACGGCCCTGCATGGCAACTACGTTTTTCCCGCCGAGTTTACCAAAAATTAATTTTCCGGCGTGGCTTTCCACGGTTGAAAGCGGGAAATGAGGTATATCCGCGTATGAAATTTCTGTTTCTTTTTGAATTTCTAACGCTAACCCGCCCAATCCCGTTCCGAGGATTATACCGACGGGAGTTTCCGTTTTCGTCTTTTTTCGTATCGCAAGAACGGCTTCTTGTATCTGATCCAGATAGGTGCTCATTTTTTCTCCGATTTCTTTTTTTCCAGTTCAGCGTAAATATCGTCGATCATGTCTTCGGGCTTTTTCTTGGCATATTCTCCCAGCATCTTGTCAAAATCAGCTTTCTTAAATATGCCGGTCGGATTTGTACTGAGGCTATCTAGGTCTTCAATGACTTTCTTTTTGTCATCTGTTTTTTCATCGTCTTTTTTGTCGTTTTCACTCATTGTTTTTCCTCGGGATTGGAGTTATCTTTTTGTAATGATTTTTTCTTTTCAAGTTCGGCATAGATCTGATTGATCATTTCCTCCGAACGAGTGTGAATATCATCGCCAAGCATTTTGTGGAAATCCGCTTTCTTGAACATCCCGGTCGCGTGTTCCGATATGGAGTCGAGATCGTCGAGCATTTGCTGCATCTTTGCCTGCGCTTCCGGATCGATGACACGGGGTACTTCATTATCTTTGTAGCGGCTCAGCGCATGGGCGAGTTCCTGGGGAATATCGTCGAGCTCAACATCGCTGAGAAAACTATCAATGCCATCCGCTTGTGGTATTTCCACAGGTGTTTCATCCGCAGCATTTTCCGATGGTGGGTTTTTCGAATTGGCGGAATCAGTTTCCATGGCATCCGATATGGTGCCGATATTTACGTCAGTTCCGGAGTCTGATCTTAGCGGTTCCTCGCTGTCCGAAATGATTCCCAATAGAGCCATCTGCGACTTTAGATATTCCCGTAAATGGGCGGCCACTTTTGCGCGCTGGTCAAGCAGGAATTTTGTTTCCGAGGCGATACGGTCAGCCTGTTTTTTGGATTCTGTAATGATGTGTTCCGCCTCAGACTTGGCTTTCTGAAGGATGAAGTCGGCGTCAATTTTTGAATCCATCAGGCGCTCCACCTTCGCCATTTCAAGTTTATAGCTTTGGAGCATTTTTTCATTTTCATTGAGTTGAATTCTTAATTGTTCCATTTCATTTTCAACGAGTTTTATTTTCTGCAGAAGGGCGGCATTGTCATTATTTAATTCGGTATAATTCTCTGCCACGACCTCGAGAAACGCAGACACCTCGTGGCGGTTATAGCCGCGGAACGCACGCTTGAACTCCTGATGCAATATATCGGTCAGTTCCAGTCTCACAATTTTTCCTCCATTTGGTTAGACGCGGCCGATAACAAACTCTTAACTGCACGCTTGCGCTTTCCGAAGATAGCTGTCCCAATGCGGAGATGCGTCGCGCCTTCTTCAATAGCAATCTCAAAATCATTGCTCATGCCCATGGAAAGGCAGTCCATGTCCACATTCGGAATATTCTTACCTGCTATGAATTCCCTCAATTCCCGCAATTTCCTGAAATACGAGCGGATCTTAACGGTATCGTTTGCCGTTGTGGCCGTCAGCGCACCGATAGTCATGAGCCCTTTGATTTTCACGTTCTTAAGTTCCGAAACCTGCTTGACCAATTCGAGTGTATCATCGGGATCAATACCATACTTTGATTTCTCGCGCGAAGTATTGACCTGAATTAGAACCGGCATAATTTTATCTTTGGTATAGGATCTTCGATCAATCTCTGCGGCAAGCCTCAATGAATCCACAGAATGTATGATATCAAAAAGTTCGACGGCTTGCCGGACCTTATTGGTTTGCAAGTGCCCGATATAATGCCATTGAACGTGAGACAGGCTCTTGTCTTTCTGCAGGGCGGGAAGTTTTTCTTTTGCTTCCTGCACTTTATTTTCTCCGATATGACAAATACCTGCGCTTAGAGCTTCTTTGATCTCTTCCACACCGTAGGTTTTAGAAACCGCAATTAATTGCATGTCTTCCGGTTTTCTGCCGGAGCGTTGGCACGCATCTCTAATACGCTGAAGAGTCGCGTGTACTCTGTACGTGGTAGAATTTGTATTAGATTCCATTAGTATCCTGTGTTTTATTCTGCGTTTTTGCCGAAGCCGGACCGGATTCTGGCTTCCGGGTCGGTTTCAATCTTGATGCGTTCAATACCGTCGATTACATTTTTTAAGTACTTGGTCATCACGTTATCGCCCAGATAGATGATGGACAATATCATTTTTTCATGGGCAATTTCAAAGCCGATACTGCTAAACGTAACTTTCTTGATGTACTTTGTCAGTTCAGGGTTTTTTTCAACTGCTTCTAATTTGCTTGCCAGTTCCTCGTCCAAAGGGAATCGCTGGTTAAACGCCAGAAATGGCTCTCCAAATTGCGCAAACCGAAACTCATGTTCGGTGATGGCGTCCGAGAGGCGGCGGATGCCCTCAGATATGATCGGTGAAATAGCGCTTCCGTCCGTCGTAAATACTTTTGGGGATCCGAATTTGTCCGATAAAATAAGTCCGATGCTATTGTGCTTTTCTATGATCTTCTTAAAAAATAATTCGATAGCGACGTGCGGTATGTGACTTCGGTTTTTTCTAGACTCAAATATCTGCGCAACCGTCAGGATATCTTCTTTGATCTTAGTGATCGCACACTGGGGATCCAGGTGATAACAGCCCTCATTCAAGCATGCTTCGATCGACTCGGAACAGCCGGTTCGTTCCTTAAAGTCCAGCAAATTTTCGAATTTATTTCGGATATCCTTTTCGTTGGCAGAAATATTTAGCGCCTCGCTGTAATAAGCAACGGCAGTCCGAATGAGCGCTTCTAGAAAGTTCTTAAGCTGATCGTAATTCAGTTCCTCTATAAAGGAATCGTATTCCTTATAAATATGAAATCGGCTTTTGATTCTATTTATTTTATCATCTTCAAAAAGCCTCGAATCGAGCTCGAAACTTTTCTGAAAATTGCCTGTTTCACCGCCCGAAAATTTCTGTTCGGCTTCAGGCAAGACTGCATCGTGAATCTTTACTTCCATTCGATCTGAATAAATTTCTGGATGTGGTTCCCCATAGATTCAACCAATATATTTTTTAAAACCTTAAAAATCAATAAAAATGTCCTGCCTATAATTTGCACAATTCCATAATTTTGTATTGAAAGATAGAGGAAAATACACTATCATGCTTATTAATTAATACACTAATTACAATTTCATGTTTCACTGAAGGGGTAAATCCTATGGTCAAAAGAGCTTGTTTCGTTTTTATTGCGGCAACATGCCTGCTTTTCGTTATTAGCCATCAGGCAGAAGCCCAATTTACGGTTAAAGTGGACCAGGACACGATTTTGGCGGGCGATCAGGAAGCAAAAATAATCGTCTCGCCGTCGAAGGGGGAGGCAAATCTAAATTGCGTTTCCCGAAAGGGCGGGGGAAATTTCAGCGATTTTAAGACCGTTCAATTAGCTGAAGGCAGCGTCAGCCAAGCTACTTTTACAAGCCCTTTTCCGGGCGAAGTTGAGATCGACGTATTAGACGGAAAATTTAATAAGATCGGAAAAACCAATATCACGGTCGTTGCTCCAACTATAACGGTAATGGAAGAAAAGTCGGTAAATAGCATTGACTGGCAAAATAAGACGATGCCTCTTTATGTGCGTGTTACGGATCACCGTGATAATTTGGTTAAAACGGCCTCGCTCAAATGTAAATTGACGGAAATAGTCGGAAAAAAGATCGTATCGACAACATCCAAAGTTACAGAGTTTGTACTTCGCGCCGATTATTATGAAGCAATGATAACCGGCTTGAAAGATGCTTCATATCGGCTTGAGGTCATAGATGTAAATCATCTTGAAGCGTTTGATGCCTTGGATAATCCCGATAATCCGCATCCGTCAACTGTGATTGAAGGACTGAACATTTCCTTTTAGATCGATTCAATCGTATTGATTAAACCCCGTGGTGGAGACGTATGGGATGTCCTGTCACGGGGTTTCATTTTATGATCTGTAAATTGAAATTATTCAAGAAAGTGGAGTTAGAACATAACGCCAGACTTAAACCGATGAGTTTGTTATTTAATTGAATCCACGCAAACCCTATATGGGACATAGCCGCAACCGTATTGCCATCCTGACAATTCTGTTATTCGCGTGGGGCTGTGCCAGTATGCAGCCGCCGGGCGGAGGCCCTGAAGACAAGGAGGCGCCGGAAGTTATATGGACAATTCCGACCAATGATTCGGTAAGGGTTTCCAGAAAAGTGGATATTTTCGTAGCATTCAGTGAAAAAATGAATCACGAAACAATTGAAAATGCCGTCTATCTATCGCCGCATCCGGCCGGTGAGATCAAACTCAGCTGGAAAAAGAACGTAATGAAGATCGAACTCGAGGATTCACTGGAAAGCAACAAGACATTTGTAGTCACGTTGGGTACGGATGGAAAGGATATTCATGCAAATGCGCTTCAACAAGCCTACAGTTTTGCTTTTTCGACCGGCGATTCCATTGACCGAGGCTCTATTAATGGCCGCGTCATAGCGGAAAATACAAAGGGAATATCGATATGGTCTTATAGACTGGGTGGACAGGCAAATGAGGACAGCCTGGTTTACATCAGACGCGCAGATTATATAACGCAGGTTGGCGCCGGAGGCAAATACAAATTATCGTATTTATCTCCGGGAAAATATCGGGTATACGCTATTGCAGATCTCGACGCAGATTATTTATACACGCCGTCTTCGGATTACATAGGGTTGACGTTCAAAGATGTTACGGTTGAACCGGGAAAACTCGACGCAACCGGTAATGATTTCATGATGTTTCAGGAGGACACGGCAAAATTTGCGCTTCAAGCCGTCGTTCCCGTAGACCGGAGTCAGGTCGTTGTCGGTTTTTCGAAACCGCTGATGGCGGAACTCTATGTCGAAAATGGAAGACGGTCTGACGGTCTCAAAAAACACTTCACGATGACCGACAGTTCGAGCGGAACAGAAATTCCGATCAGAGATATTTACCTAAATCCGGTGAAATTAAACGAAATAAGAATTTTAACGGAGCCTCGAAATGTCCAGCAACGTCATTCTTTGTCGGTCCGGAGTTTATTTTCACAAACCGGAGAAGAGATCGTGTCAGATGACATGAGTTTTGGAGGCGGAGATGATAGTTCCAACATCAAAATCGAAACAGAGATGTTTCGCCCGCAAACAAAGGATGGTACGGTATTGGCTAATGACGTTTTCGGGTTTCGATTTTCTAATGGCGTTCACAGGGGTTCATTTGAAAAATATTTCCACATGCGGGATAGTTTAGGAAATCGGGTGAACGGTTTATTCACATGGGCTCATTCGGCTCAAGTAGAGTTTCAGCCGTCGGTATTGCTGCAAAGCCGGATGGCTTATACCATAGATATCATTGCGGATTCTGTGATGGATTGGTCAGGTAAAGTGGTTGGCGATACGGTAATAAAGTATTTTGTTAATACATTTAAGACGGACAGCCTTGGATATGTCTCCGGGATTGTCGCGGATGAGGATACCGCCAAGCCAGGAACATACCACATTACCTGCCGCAATCTGAATCGCAGCATGCGGGATCATTCCGTTCGAATTGACAAGACCGGCGTCTTTAATCTGAACTATCTCGTTCCGGGCCGCTACAGCATTGTTGCCTTTAAGGACGAGGACGGCAACGGAATTTACAGCCATGGCCGGGTAAGCCCCATAATATTTTCTGAGCGTTTTACTAGTTATGCTGACACCGTGATAGTAAGACCGAATTGGGAAACATCAAACATCCTACTGCGTTTTAAGGACTAGTTTATTGAATGGGACCTTATATTAAGCGGGTGTATTATTTATTGCAACTCGCTACCGGCAGAAATTTCCGTATCGACGAAGGGCAGGAAATTTCGTTTGGGCGTGCTTTTGATAACACGATTTACGTTGACGACGCCTCGGTGTCCAGGCATCACGCGGTGATCAAATGGAAAAAGAGTACGATGTATATTTCTGACCTTCAAAGTACGAATGGAACCCATGTGAATGGGGAAGAAGTTCAAGACAATTTTTATTATGAACTAAATTACACAGACGAAGTGAAAATCGGTAATGTCACTTTCAAAGTATTGGATGAAGAGGCGGTCATAGGAAAAAATTTCGAAAATAATTTAATGACGGCTAAAACCATAGCGCTTGATCCCGAAAAAGCAAAACGGACATTAGACAAAAATGATTTTGAAAATAATCCGTAATACCTCAGGAGGTTTATTGCATGAGAATTAGTTACTTAAATAGCAGGATTGCCGTCTATATTGCAATTTTGTTATTTGTAGGTTGTGCCGCAAAAAAAACTGCTATTGCTGACCGCAAGCCAATTGAAACTGTTGCGACGGCTACGGACTCAATTAAGAATGACCGTACGTCACTAAACGACTCAGCATTAATACGAACTAAAAATGAAGAGATCAAACGGGTGGGTATTGCTGCAGACGCCGATCTTGCAGCCTTGAAAGCGGCGGGCGATTCGTTATATATAGCCGAGAATTTTGATGATGCGTTGCCGGTATGGATGAAAATCGCAGAAAGAGCCGGAAACGACAGATCGTTGTCCTGCGAAGCGCATTTTGTTCTGGGCAACATTTTTTTTCAAAAGGCAGAATACGGCAAAGCGGAAATTGAACTTAGATTAGCGATTAGTGCTGACTCGTTATTAATTGACGCGCATCAGAGCCTCGGATTATTATATTTCACGAAAGGCGATTATGACAAAGCAATTACGTCATTTCAAAACGTTTTGGCATTAGCGCCCGGAGATTCGGATGCAACGTATTGGGTCGGCTACACAATCGGTTCCCAGGCCTATGAAGCAGGACTGAGCGACTTTAATATCGAATGGTATGACAGAGCAATAGAACATTTTAAAACGGCAGCCGAATATCTTGAATCCGACACATCTGCAAATTACAAAATTTATTTCTTTCTCGGCAAGGCTTTCATTGAAAAATTGGACTACGATCAGGCGTTGGTTTACTTGAATAAATGCATCGAATTGAATCCCATGTTAGCGGATGGCTATACGGAATTGGGCAGCGTGTATTTTGCGCGGCGCGATTTTGATAACGCGATTTCTTTCAATGAAAAAGCGATCTCAATAAGTCCAAGCCATCCGAAGGCGCACAACAATTTGGGATATATCTATTTCACGATGGGAAACACATTTGCCGTGAATAATGATAAAATCAAAGCGGATGAATATTATCAGAAAGCGATCGTCCTTTTTGAGAAAGCATTAAGCTTTGACCCTAATCTGGACGGCACACGCCGCAACATTACCCATGTCAAAAAGATCATCAGCGGAGAACGAAAAGTTAACGCTTTCACAATGATGCAGGCTGCCGTAAGATCAGAAAACAGTCCGGACAAAATAGCGCAGTTGAAAAAAATCATCACCGAAGATCCAACCTATGACGATGCCTACAATAATTTAGGCGTTGCCTATTTTTACAGCGGCCATGTTGACAGCGCCGTTACGGTAATTGAAAAAGCGATAGAGATCAATCCTTATAATCCGCAGGCGCATAACAATTTAGGCTACATGCTGGGAACTTTACGTCGTTATGATGACGCCCTGAAACATCTTTTCATTGCCATTCAGATAAAACGTGATTATTTTGATGCTTACCACAATCTGGGTTATGTTTACATGTGGAAAGAGGATTTTGCCAGTTCAAAAAAGATATGGGCACAATTGCTCAAATCCAACCCGAATAATCAGCAGGCGCGGAAAGGACTGGCAGAACTCGAACGGCGCGAAGCAATGATCAAAGCGGGAGAAAGCACCACCAAGATCGAGATCAGCGATGACGCGGACGCGGGAATATTAAAAAACTAGACTGGGGATAACATGTTATATGCAGTGATCATGGCGGGTGGCGTTGGGACGCGCTTCTGGCCGAGAAGCCGGAGCATCAGCCCAAAACAATTACTGAATATTTTCGGCGAGAAAAGTATGATTCAGCATACGGTTGAACGTATCCAGCCGCTGGTCGAAGCGAACAATATATACGTCGTGACTAATATTCAGCAGTCTGCAACTGTGGCGAGGCAGCTTCCGCAGATTAGCCGTGAGAATATTCTCGTCGAGCCGGTTGGACGCAATACGGCACCGTGCATTGGTTTGGCGGCGCTCCATATCATGGAAAAAGACCCGGATGGCGTAATGGCAGTTCTGGCAGCCGATCATCTTATCAAGCCGGTTGAGGCATTCTGCGCTGATATTAGGTTTGCGGAGGAAATTGCAGTCAAGACCGGCGCTTCCGTCACATTAGGTATCATTCCAACGCGCCCGGAAACAGGCTACGGGTATATACAATATCACGATCATGAATCAATCGGCGAAGACCGAAAAGCATTTCGGGTTAAGGCTTTTGCTGAGAAACCGAATACGGATACGGCCAAACGATTTATTTCCAGCGGCGATTTCTTGTGGAACAGCGGTATGTTTATCTGGAAGGCTGCCACGATTTTAAAACTCATTGAGGAATTTCTTCCGGAACTATATGAAGGATTAATTGAGATCAAATCTGCCCTACATCATAGCCATTATGACGACGTGGTTAACCGCGTCTATCGCTCAGTCAAAGGTATTTCGATTGATTATGGGGTAATGGAGAAAACAAAAGATGTATATGTGATCAAGAGTGAATTTGACTGGAACGATGTCGGTAGTTGGGAAGAAGTTTACCAGTTATCGAAAAAAGATTCCTCTGGGAATGCGCTTACGGGAGATCACGTTATCCTGGATACAACCAATTCGTTAGTCTATTCTGCGGAGAAAACGGTTGCGATGGTGGGAGTTCATGATCTGATTGTCGTCAATACGGATGATGCGTTATTGATATGCCGCCGGGATCAGGCGCAGGATGTTAAGAAAATTGTTGATGAACTGCAGAGACAAAAACGAAACGAACTCTTATAACTCAGTCACGCTATACAGACTATGAAAAAAGAAAAAATACTTTCAACGCTCGAAGAAGTTGCCAGACAACTTGATATTAAAGTTCGGCATGAAAAAGGTGATTTTACGGGCGGTTACTGTACCAAAGAAGAAGAGCATATCATATTAATAAATAAACGGCATATGATCGATAAGAAGATCAACGTTCTGGCAAGAGAACTGGCTTCGTATGATTTGACCGGAATTGAGATTCCCAAAGCGGTGGTTGAAATTATTGAAAGCGAAAGAAAGCGGGCTTCCCAGATAGAGATGGAAGAGCTGGAAGACAGCGAGTAATACTGATTCCAATGGTTACATCTTTTTTTTTATACTTTAATGGATATCAATTCCAATCTGCAGAGCAAACTGGATAATCTGCCCAAGACGCCGGGGTGTTACCTTTTTAAGAACGAGCAACAAAAAGTCATTTATATCGGCAAAGCGAAAATCCTGCGAAACCGCGTGCGGCAGTACTTTCAGGAATCAAAGCGCGACGATCTGAAGTTGCAGGTGATGGTTTCCAAAGTTCGGGATGTGGAAATTATCGAGACAGATTCAGAAGTGGAAGCGTTGATCCTGGAATCGAATCTGGTAAAGGAATACCGGCCACGGTATAATATTGAACTTAAAGACGACAAGAGTTTCCCGTATATTAAAGTTACCGATGAACTTTTTCCGCGTATCTATGTGACACGTGAGAAAGAAAAATCCGGAGGGCGGTTTTTCGGGCCGTATACGGACGTCAAGAATTTGCGTCACACGCTTAAGACGCTTCATCGTATTTTCCCTGTCCGCAGCTGCACGCATCATTTCACGGCGGAAACAATTGATGCGAAAAAGGTAAAACTATGTTTAGATTACTATATTCATAAGTGCGACGGCCCGTGCCAGGGTCTGATCAGTGCCGACGAATATAGTAAAATCATTGTGCAGATGGAACGATTCTTGAATGGAAAAACGAACGTTCTTTTGAAACATATGCGAAATGAAATGCAGGGATATGCATCGGCGCAGCAGTTTGAGGCAGCTGCGAAGATCCGGGACCGGATCAAGGCCATCGAAAACTACACGGAATCGCAAAAAGTCGTTTTTCAGGATCTCTCGGATAAAGATATTTTGGCCGTTGCCGCCGAGGAAGACCACGCATGCGGCGTGGTTTTTAAGATTCGTGACGGGAAAATGATCGGAAGACAACATTTCTATTTCACACACGTGGAAGACAAGACGCAGCAACAGATTTTGGAAACGCTATTAAAAAACTATTACCTTCAGTCGGATTATGTCCCCAATGAGATTTACCTGCAGCTGGAACCCGATGAACCGACTGCGTTACGGGACTGGCTTCAGAGTAAATCCGGCGAGGCGGTAGTTTTTGTCATTCCAAAAATCGGCGAGAAACACAAACTTGTAGATATGTGCGAACGTAACGCGCGCTTGCTCCTTGGGGAACTTAAATTACAAAAACTGAAGGCAAAGGAGTCCTATGTACCGAAAGTGCTACAGAGTTTGCAACGCGATTTAAATTTAAAAGCTCTTCCGCGGCGGATAGAGTGTTTTGATAATTCAAATATACAGGGAAGCGATCCCGTGGCGTCGATGGTGGTTTTCGAAGACGGGAAACCGAAGAAAAGCGAGTATCGAAAATTCAAGATCAAAACGGTGGACGGCCCGGATGACTTTGCCAGCATGCACGAAGTGCTGACACGCCGTTATCTAAGGGTTCTTAAAGAAGGACTTGAATTTCCGGATATGATCGTGATTGACGGCGGAAAAGGACAGCTTTCTTCGGCGGTATCGGCGCTTGAGGGACTTGGCATTGCTGTGTCTAAGGCAGGCTCGGATGGCCAATCGATCATCGGACTTGCAAAACGTATGGAAGAAATATTCGTTCCGGGAGTGAGCGACTCGATCATGATCCCAAAAACATCTTCAAGTATTAAACTATTACAACACGTGCGCGACGAAGCCCATCGTTTTGCGATTACGTTTCACAGGGAACGGAGAGACAAACGGGTTATCGCGTCAGAACTCGATGGCATAGACGGAGTGGGCGAAAAAAGGAGAAGACTATTGATCAATCATTTTGGATCAGTCAAGAAACTGTCAGAAGCCGGGATCAATGAAATCGCAGAAGTAGAGGGTATTAACGAAAATATCGCCAGGCGAATTTACGAATATTTCAATGAACAGAATCCCGATGACGGAGAACATGATTTATGAATGATAATCGCCCAAATAATTTCCTGGAGATACTGCGCGAACGCATACTGATTTGCGACGGAGCGATGGGCACGCAATTGTATGACAAAGGGATCACATTCGATCACTGCTTTGATGCAATTAATATGTCCCATCCTCAATTGATACGTGACATTCATTCGGCTTACATTGATGCGGGCGCCGATATCATCGAGACAAATACCTTTGGCGGCAATCGTTTTCGTTTGACACATCACGGGTTTGAGGACAAGCTCGATGACATCAACCGCACAGCGGCAAACCTTGCAAGGGAAGTGGCCGACAGAAAGAAAATAGAACTTGGGCGGGACGTTTTTGTTGCCGGATCTGTCGGCCCGCTGGGAAAACCGCTCGAGCCGATCGGAAAAATCAAACACGAGGAAGCGCGCGCGTATTTCGCCGAACAAATCCAAATTCTGGCTGACGGCGGCGTCGATCTTATCATGATCGAAACGATTTCCGATATCGAAGAGGCCAAAGAAGCCGTGGCAGCTGCGCGTAACGTGACCTCCTTGCCGATTGTTGCGCAAATGAGTTTTACTGAAGACGGTAAAACATTGATGGGTAATAAACCGCAGGAAGTTGCAAAAATATTGAAATCGCTCGGCGCAGACGTCGTCGGAGCCAATTGTTCCGTCGGCCCGCAGGTGCTTTTGGAAGTCTTGGAAAAAATGAACGGAATGGATGACGTTTTTTTTTCGATCCAGCCGAATGCCGGATTGCCGCGCTATGTCGGCGGAAGGTATATATACCTGGCGTCGCCTGATTATTTTGGCGAATATGCCAAGCTCATGGTGGCTGCGGGAGTGCATATTATCGGCGGATGTTGCGGAACAACGCCGGACCATATTCGCTCGATTCGGAATGCGGTCGGCATTCAAGCCCCGAGAAAAGTTGATAAAAAGATTACCTTGGTTGAACCGGAAGAAGTTGCTGCCAAATCGCAAAACCGCGAAGACACACATCATTCCTCGCTGATCGGCAAATTTAAGTCCGGGAAATTTGTGATCAGTGTGGAATTAGATCCGCCGCGCGGTTTAAATTATGAGAAGGTGATTGAAGGCGCCGTCTTGTGTAAGAAAAATAATGTAGACGCTATTAATATAGCCGACAATCCTCTGGCGAAGGCCGGGATGACTCCGCTGGCAATGGCGTCGCTGATAAATAAAAGCGTGCACATTGAAACCATACTTCATTTTTCATGCCGGGACCGTAATTTATTGGCGATGCAGTCAGAATTGATGAGCGCGCATGTGATGGATATTCGGACTATATTAGGCATAACCGGCGATCCGCCGATTGTTGGCGATTATCCTAACGCGACGGGTGTTTTTGATGTTGATTCGATCGGGCTGATCAAACTCATTACGAATCTCAATCAAGGGATTGATCTTGCAGGTAAACCTATCGGATCAAAAACTAATTTTTTTAAGGCCTGCGCAGTCAACCCCACTCCGGTGGATCTGGCAAGGGAGCACGAGCGGATTGAACAGAAAATTGCCGGCGGTGCGGATTTCGCCATGTCGCAGGTGTTATATGATTTGAAACCGCTGGAAGAATATGCAAAGAAATTCAAGGGACGAATTCCCGTTCTTCTCGGTATCATGCCTTTGAGGAACGCAAAACACGCGCAATTCATGCATAATGAAATTCCGGACATCACCATTCCTGAAAAAATACAAGAGCGCATGAATAAGGCTGGAGACCGCGGTCAGGCTGAAGGCGTTCAGATCGCCAAAGAATTTCTGAAGGAGGCCAAGCATCTCGTGGAAGGCGTCTACGTCATGCCTCCGTTTAATAAATTCGAAATGGCGTTCGATGTACTGGAAGTTTTGTAAAATAATAATATGACAATTATCGCAGAACATAGAAAATTGCGTCCGCCGGATCCGCCTGGTTTAACTCGCATGGAGCGGCTGCAGTATTTATTCTTGTCCATGCGTCCACTGCACTGGATAAAAAATATTTTCGTATTTGTTGCGCTGCTTTTTTCGCACCGGCTATTTGATTGGACATCATTTGCTGAGTCCGTATACGTGTTCTGCGTTTTCTGTCTGGCATCAAGCACAATCTATATTGTTAACGACATTTTTGACCGGACAGAAGACGCCAATCATCCTTCGAAATGGATGCGTCCGATCACGCGGGGGCTTGTGAAAGTACCGCATGCGGTTTTGTTTTCTGCAGTTCTCGGGTCGGTTTCAATTCTATTGGCATTTACAATCGGCCCGACGGTGGTTCTGGTCATCCTGTCGTATTTGACGCTTAATTTGTTATACTCGTTTTTTCTGAAAAAAATTGCGATTATCGATGTTGGTATTATCGGGCTAGGTTTTGTTTTTCGTGTGTTAGCCGGAGCCGCTGTGCTTGAGGTTGATGTGTCAAACTGGATTCTGATTTCAACATTTTTTCTTGCAACACTCGTTGCATTATGCAAACGCCGATACGAGGTTATGTCGGACCATGCCTCGGTTCATTTCGAACGCGGATATTCACCGTATTTTCTGGATATGCTCATTGTGACGCTGGCCGCATCCGTGATCGGCTCATACATATTCTATGTCATTTCACGCGGCCAATGGCAAAACGGAATTGCGCTAATGCTAAGCGTCCTAAGCGTTTTTTACGGTGTGATTCGTTACCTGCTGATCATCTACCGCAACGAAGAAAAACTGGATCATACGCGGTTGATCCTGTCGGATAAACCGCTGGTGGCTTCCGTCCTGATCTGGATCGGATTGTCGATTATAGAAATGTATTATATCAACCCCAATTTACGATTTGAATAAATGCTGAATCCTATTATCAGATTGAAAACGGTTTTGCTTATCAATCCTCCAGGTCCATTGTACCAACGGGGTGAAGACAGGTGCCAGGCTAATATTGAGGAATCATCCGCCGTGTCGCTCCGAGCACCGAATGATTTGGCGTATATGGCGGCGATATTACGGCAAATGGGTATTGTGCCGCTCATTAGGGACTATCCCGCCGAGAAGTTATCGTGGAGTATATTTGAAAATGATTTGAAGATATGGTCGCCGGACGCGATTATTATGAGCGTGACAACCGCTACAATTCTTGACGATCTTCACGCATTTGATCTTGCAAAGAAAATCGACCCGTCAATTATTGCGATTGCAAAGGGCGCATTATTTTTTTCTTCTGATATGAAGTTATTCAGCAGATCGCAATTCGCAAGCATGGATTTTGCTTTAGCCGGCGAAGCGGAAACCATAATTCATGATCTGATTTCCGGCCTGATAGGGCAAATGCCAATGTCAGATATTCCTGGAATTATTTGGAAACATGCCAATGGGGAGTGGATTCGTAATAGACAGAAGGAATTTGAGATCGATTTGGATTCAATTCCATTTCCGGCCAGAGATCTGCTGAAGAACGAACTCTATATTCGTCCGGATACGGGTGCTCCGCAGGCTACCATTCAAACGTCACGCGGTTGTCCGTCAAAATGTATTTTTTGTTTGACGCCTGCGATTTCCGGAAATAGAGTACGCCAGCGATCGGTTCAGAATATTGTTGACGAGATTGAAGAATGCGTGAGCACATACGCGATTAGAGACTTTTTTTTCAAAGCAGATACGTTTACGATCAACAAAAAATTTGTAATCGAGCTTTGCATGGAAGTTCTTAACCGGAAATTGGATATCCGCTGGGTTGCCAATAGCCGTGTGGACACGATCGATTTAGAAAGGCTGGAGTGGATGAAAAAGGCCGGCTGCTGGCTGGTGGCATTCGGTTTTGAAAGCGGGGATGATGAGATTCTGCGAAAAATGAAGAAAGATGCGACGGCAGCGGACGCAGTCAACGCGGTAAGACTCGTCAAAGAAGCCGGATTGCGTGTATACGGATTCTTTATGATTGGCCTGCCATGGGATGATCATCTGTCGGTAGAAAAAACGATCCGTTTCGCTAAGAAACTGGATTGCGATTTTTCAGAAATCCACATTGCGACGCCGTATGAGGGAACGGAACTTCACGCAATTGCAAAAGAATCAGGTTTACTCAATGATGAAGTCATAGGACATGATTATTTCCATGATTCGACCATGGCTACGCTTTTCTTGAGCCGTGAGGAGATCATGGATTATAGAAAGAAAGGGCTGCGTCATATTTATCTGTCTCCCAAATACGTCATCAAAACTTTTTCTAATATCCATTCCGTTCAGGAACTCCGCCGATACGCAACGTACGGCATGCGTATGGTTAAAAACGTTGTTATGCAGACCCATTAACGAAATCCAGGCTGACGGACTACCGTTTACTTCATGAATTCAAAACTCAACGATCGGGTCAAATCATTACGTGCGCTGATTGATCAGCATGATTACAAGTATTACGTTCTCAACCAGCCCGATATCTCCGATGAAAAATACGACGAACTTCTTAAGGAGTTAGTTGAATTAGAATCACTGCACCCCGAGTTAATCACGCGTAATTCGCCGACGCAGCGCGTTGGATCGGACCTTACAAAAAGCTTTCCAACCGTTCCCCATATTGAGCCCATGATGAGCCTGTCCAATACGTACAGCAAAGAGGAATTGGTGGAATTTGACCGCAGGGTTGGCGAACTATTGGAAGGGCACAAGTACGAGTATGTGTGTGAATTAAAATTTGACGGCGTTGCAATAAGCCTGATTTACGAAAACGGATATCTGGTCAGAGGTGTTACGCGCGGCGACGGGGAAAAAGGAGAGGACGTGACGGTCAATATAAAAACTATCCGTTCGATTCCTTTGAGTATGGAAAACAAAACACGCCTGGAGGTACGAGGTGAAGTCTTAATGTATCGCGATGACTTTATGGCAATGAATCAACGGCGTATTGAAGCCGGAGAAGCAGCATTTGCAAATCCGCGAAACTCGTCTGCGGGAACGCTGAAAATTCAGGATCCGAAAGAAGTTGCCGGGCGCCCGCTGAAGTTCTTCTCGTATTATTTACGGAGCCTGGATCCGTCGGCCAATTTCAAATCCCATTTTGACAGTTTAAAAGAATTAGAAAGATTAAAATTTCCCGTGATGAAAGCGCACCGTGTGTGCAAGGATATTCATCAGGTTTTCGATTTTTGTAAAGAATGGGAAGAGAAAAGGGGTACATTGCCGTTTGACATTGACGGGGTTGTTATAAAAGTGAATAATATTAGGCAGCAGGAAACGCTGGGGGCCACGGCCAAATCACCGCGCTGGGCAATTGCATATAAATTCAAGGCGCAACAGGCGAGCACCAAAGTGCTCGGAATCACATTGCAGGTCGGGCGCACAGGTGTGGTGAGTCCGGTAGCCGAACTCGAGCCGGTGTTCTTGGCGGGATCGACCATTAGCCGCGTAACATTGCACAACGAAGATTTTATTCGGGAAAAGGATATTCGCGTGGGGGACATTGTCGTCATTGAGAAAGGCGGGGATGTCATACCGAAGATTTCGATGGTCATGTTAGAGAAAAGGCTGCCATCATCTAAACGATACACTTTTCCGAAAAAATGCCCGGTCTGTAATTCTGAAATCATCAAGCCGGAAGGCGAGGCTGCGTGGCGGTGTGAAAATATGACTTGCGATGCGCAGATTAAGAAACGCATTGAACATTTTTGTTCACGTGATGCGATGGATATAGAGAATTTAGGTGAGGCTGTCGTGGCGCAATTAGTTGATCGGCATTTGATCCGAGATGTTGCCGATCTGTATTTACTCCAATTGGAGCCGTTAATTGAGCTTGAGCGTATGGGACAGAAAAGCGCGGCGAATTTGATCAATGGAATTGAACGAAGTAAACATCAGTCACTGGAAAAACTAATTTATGCTCTAGGCATACGTTTTGTCGGTGAAGAGTCCGCAAAAGACCTTGCGAAATATTTTAAGGCTTTGGATAAGTTGATGAGTGCGAGTACCGATGAGCTGCTGCAGATACAAGGAATAGGCGAGCGAACAGCCAACAGCGTGGTGCAGTTTTTTGGAAACACGAAAAACAGCGCTGTTATTCAAAAATTGATGAGTGCAGGTGTCAATACAAAACTAACCAGCTCATCGGCGGAGCACGTTCCACAGATATTCTCAGGAAAAACCTTTGTTTTGACCGGCACATTGCCGACACATTCAAGAGACACGGTAAAAAAAATGATTGAAGAGCGGGGCGGCAAAACGTCCGGAAGCGTAAGTAAAAAAACGGATTTTGTGTTAGCCGGTGAAGAGGCGGGGTCTAAATTAGCAAAGGCAAGAGAACTTGGAGTCACCATCATCGACGAAAATGAATTTATGAAAATGGTTGGAAAAGCATGAGACCACGTATTATTTATTATGCTATTTTGATTGTTATTTCCATGATCGTTATGGGATCGCTGGCGATGTCACCGGGATTGCACCGGGAGAATAGCGTTGAACTGGACGGCATGATCTATGGCACGGCGCCGAAACCATTTGTTTATAGGCAGCTGATGCCGGCTGCCGTTCGGCTAACGGTGCAGGCCATTCCTTCTGACGTACGAAATGCAATGATCGAAAAAGCGTCAAAGAGTTCGACTATCGCCCGCATCATGTCGCGTCTAAAATTGTCCGGTGAATTGTTTGTTGACTATGCTGTTACGGTTTTGTTTATATACGTATCACTCTGGGGATTTCTCCTCTCTTTTCGTTTCCTGATTGACAGATTATATGAAACAACCCTTTTTTTCGCTGATGCAGTTACGGCGGCCGCTTTGATAGGCATTCCGGCATTTTTCGGTTTCAGCTATATCTATGATATTCCGACGCTGTTTCTGTTTACACTCGGTTTAGGAATTATGATAACAAGACAGTGGAGTTTATATTTGTTCTTTTTTTTTATTGGATGCTGGTCAAAAGAAACGATGATCCTCCTGACGTTGGTTTTTGTCATTCATTTTTACTTTAATAAAGAAATGGATCGCCGTCTTATGAAGAAATTGCTGGCGGCTCAAATCGGCATTTTTTTATCAGTCAAGATTATTTTGGAGATTGTATTTTATCAGAACCCGGGTGGATTGATTGAATTTCATTTTATTCATAACCTGCTTTTCGGTTATCATTACTATTTGACTACATTTCTGTCCTGGATCGTTTTAGCATTATTGCTTTTTTATAAGTGGAAAGAAAAACCCATATTTTTGAAAAATGCGTTATGGATCGGCGTTCCCTTATTTGTTCTAACCTTATTTCTGGGTTTTCTGTATGAAATACGCGATTACGGCGAATTATATCCTATACTGATCGGATTACACGCGCATAGCGCAGCGGCTATATTAAATATTCCATGCATACCTAAGGAAAATATATGACACATCTTAAATGGCCCGTAATGGTTGTTATGGCTTTTTGCGTTATGATGATTGCGGCTCCGATGCCGCGAAATGATAACAAGATCGGAATGGCGCTGAAAAATCGGTTGTCAAAAATGTCTTTAGGTGAGAAAGAACTTGTTTGGATTTATTTTAAAGACAAAGGAGCGGATGTTAATCTGAAAAAAAATCGCGCTTTTCAAACACTGTCAAGTAAAGCCCTTAAACGCCGCGCTAAAGTGCGAAGTTCTGATAAGCTTGTTGATGAAAGAGATATTCCGGTTTCTCAGGATTATTCCAAGGCACTTGAGGAAAAAGGCATTACTATTCGCAATTCATCCAAGTGGTTTAACGCAGTGAGCGCTTGGGCGACGCGGGATCAAATTGAAATGTTGAATAATGTTGATTTCATAATTACGATCGATCCGGTTGCGCGATTCCAAAAAAAGAAGGGCATCGATGAAAGTGAATCGGTTGAACTTACGCACGTATTGAATAAAGTTTCTTTGTCCGAGTTTGATTCTTTGTTTTACGGGTACAGTTACTCACAGCTCAAACAGATCAAAGTTCCCGAAATGCATCAACTAGGTTTTTTCGGGCAGGGCGTAACTATCGCGCTTTTGGATAACGGCTTTCGGCTGTTGTCTCACGAGGCTTTGCTGGGAATGAATATTGTTGATACCTACGATTTTGTCGACAAGAAAGAAAATGTTGCGCCGGTGAATTCAAGTGCAGCGTTTGGTTCGCACGGCATCAATACGCTCTCAGTCATCGGCGGATATAAAGCAGGCAAACTAATCGGGCCGGCTTATAAGTCGGATTATATTTTAGCGAGAACCGAGAATGACAGCAGCGAAACCCCATTGGAAGAAGATAATTGGATCGCCGCGATGGAATGGGTTGAAGGTCTTGGCGCAGACATTATAAGCAGTTCATTAGGGTACATTAATTTTGATTCATCCGGCGCGCTAACCTATGACAAAAGCGTATACAATTGGACGTGGATGAATGGCGATTCAACGAGGATCACGAAGGCGGCCAATATCGGCGTGGGTATGGGCCTGGTAGTAGTTAATTCGGCTGGAAATGAATTTGCCAATATTTCACACAATACGTTAGGTGCGCCCGCGGACGGCGATAGCGTAATTGCTGTAGGCGCAGTCGATGCATCCGGCATAAGGGCCGCATTTAGTTCCGTTGGGCCGACAACGCGCGGTCGAATAAAACCGGACGTGATGGCAATGGGGTACGCCGTCAGTATGGCCAGCGCAACAAATACTACAGGGTATGTATTAAACCCGGGAACTTCTTTTTCCTGTCCCTTGACGGCGGGCGTATGTGCGTTAATGTTATCCGCTCATCCGGGTCTTACACCGGCGCAAGTACGATGGGCGTTGAAAATGACAGCCGATAATGCAGGCAGCCCAAATAATCAGTACGGATACGGGATTATCAACGCTTTAGCGGCATCCAATTACTTTGGGATTACCGGAATACCGGATACAGCGAATACGCCGGATCAGTATTTCCTCTATCAGAACGCGTCAAATCCGTTTGGAGATGAGACAGTCATAAGATATGATGTGGCAAAAGCCGGCAGAGTGCGAATTACAGTATATAATGTGTTGGGCCAAGAGGTGAAAATGTTAATTGATCGGCACCATTCGGTTCAAAGCGGATACACGATCACGTGGGACGGAAAGGATCGTCACGGGAACGCAGTTTCATCGGGTATGTATTTTTACCGGCTGGAAGGAAATAAATTTTCAACAACAAAAAAAATGATTTTGGTAAGATAATTTTAGCTGCAGCCGTATTCGGGGGGCGTGAAAACTTCTTTTTTTGAATATACGGTTTTTCCATTAACCTCGTACTGCCCTTTCACCAGCACTCTGTACCAGCGCCGCAGCGCTTCAACAAGTATAATCACCGCGCATGTCATGATGATCACGGTCATGCTGATGTTGATGTAGCCCTGAACGGCCATTTGCGGGTTCTCCGTCAATGGAAGAAAATTGTCCGTTATGTTTAACCAGCATGCGGTCAGCGTGGTTGTCGCAACAAAAACAAGCGGTACGAGCGTTATCCAAACGTATTTCTTCTTACCTGAATTTAATATTGCGCTGGTCGCAACCGCCAATGCCACGCTGGCGAGCAATTGATTGGCCGTGCCGAACATAGGCCAGATGGTGCTGATACTGCCTGTCCAAATAAAATACCCCCAGCCAACAACCACCAGAGCAGACGAAATCAAGGCGCCCGGCAGCCAATCCGTTCTGTCAAACGGTTTCCAGATACGCCCGCCGAATTCCTGCACCAAAAAACGTGACACACGTGTTCCCGTGTCGATGGTCGTCAAAATAAATAAAGCCTCGAACATAATTGCGTAGTGATACCAATATGAGATGAGATGTGAAAATCCCGGAATGGCTCCGAATATCTGAGCAAATCCTACGGCAAGTGAAACGGCGCCTCCGGGCCGACCGGCAAGCGATTCGCCGATTTCCTTTGAAAGCACATCGAGGCTCACAATATCCAGGCCTAGCGTTTTGAATTTTTCCGGCGTGACATTGATTGCGAAATAATCGGCCGGAAAGAGGGAACATGATGCGATCAGTGCAACAATACCGACAAGACCCTCCATCAGCATGGCGCCGTACCCAATAAAACGAGCATCCGTTTCTTTGTTTATCATCTTCGGGGTGGTGCCGGATGCAACTAACGCGTGAAACCCGGAAATCGCCCCGCAGGCAATAGTGATAAAAACAAACGGAAATATTTTTCCGGGAATGATCGGCCCGCC
>JAEUSK010000190.1 GCA_016787925.1 bacterium
TCAATCCGTTTACCGTATTTTTCTTGGGTGCCAATATTGGCGGTGAGAGTAAGCCTTATGAAAACTACGACGGATTGTCAACAACCAATCAGAGTGTGTTTGTAAAATTTCAATATTTTATGAGGATCTAGCGGGGCACGCTTTATTCGCCATGGCGATAGTCAATATTCATTTCTTGGCGGGTCTTATCAATCAGTTCTTTAGTTTTCTGTTTTCGTTTAATTACTTTCAGCCGCGATTCAATTTCCAACGACACTTCACTAAAAGGCTTATAGGTCCCTTTTGGGCGAATCTCGACCACATACCAGAACGAGTAATAGCCGTGTCTTGTTAAGATGGGCCCGATGATCTCATCGGTTGCGTTCTTCAGAAAAACCTGTTTGGCTACCCTGTCTTCAAACTGATTACGTGTCTGAAAATCAGAAGCGCCGACGATATCGCTGTCAGCTGCCGCCTGTGAAACGAGTTCCATAAAATCTTTTTTCCTAAGGCGTGACATCGCAAGAAATTCAGATGCCATTTTCCGTGACCGTACTTTATCCAATGTTAGAAAATACTGAATTTTGACGTGGTCTTCCGGATAGACAAATGAATTTCTATTTTGAGCGTAATAATCCTCCAATTCTTTCGGCGTGATGGTCACGCTTTTTTCAATTTCGTTTTCGATAAACGATTGGATAAGCAATTCTCGCCGCATGTTCTCAACCTGCCGCTGATACACAGGATCTTTATCATAACCTTCACGAATTGCTTTCTGATAAAGGGACTCTGATTTGATCCAGTTTTGAACATAATCTTGCCGGGCCCCATCCTGCAAACGCATGTCCGTCCGGAGCGCGCTGTCGACCACCGTCTCCGTCAATTCGGCGTCACCGATCTTTACAATAAATTTATTTTCAGGCACGTTGCATGCATTGATAACCAACGCGCTGCCGAACATAAGAAACAAATATAATTTATGCCTACGCTTCATGACTTAAACACAATCCTTACAGATTATTTTCGTAGATCACGACTTTCCACCGGTTTTTCAGATTTCTGAGTAATTTCTTCTCCCTCGTTCCTATTCCATGATTCCTGTATTCGGTATTAATAATAGTCTTTACTGTTTCGTATTTCAAAAATTCCGGCTCAATTTTGTTTTCCACTTTGATAACGGAAAAACCACCCGATTTTCTGGAAATTATCCTACTCACATCATTTTTATTCATCCGAAGCGCCACATGAACAAGTTCGTTTTTCTCTGTATACTTCGACGAATTGTTCGGAATATATTTTACGTCTTTCGCATTATTTTTTCCGTTAATTATATCCGGAATTTTTGCAAAATCGGTCCCCGATTGCATAACCCGTTCCACCGCACTTATCTGTTCTAATGTTGGGGAATGAATTTCTGACCATACAATTGCACCATCTGTCCGGTATTTTGACCTGTTCCTTGAATAATAGGTATATAGGTCCGACTCCGATGAGTTACTAACAGTAACGGCCAATTCGTCGGACACGCGTTTGATCACTTGCTGTTTCTTAGATTCTGTTAATTCAGCCCGAAAAGCTTCTGACTCCATAAATCCATCCCTAATGCTCAAGTCAGCAAGCAAGAAAGACTGGCAGTAATCTTTGACCATTTGCTGCATTATTTGATAATTCGGTGATGGAATCCGGTTAGGAGAATAATCGCGTATGAAATCTCGAAGCGACACTCTTTGCGTTCCTAATATAGCGATCGGCTTGTCGAGATCTTCTTCGGTCAACCCGAATGCTTTTGCCCGGGCATTCGCGGTATCCAATAGTTTATCCAAAAGCAATTGCATATTCTCGTTTATAATCTTCACGTCAGCAGATTCATATAGTGAATCCATGAAAACGTTTTGGAATTGAATAAGCGAAGCATAATCATCTCCCTGCAATCGTGATTTTATCAGCGCTTTTGCTTTGGCAACGTCAATTGTTCCTTTTGATGAATCATCATGAGCGATAAATCGACAAATGACGTATGCTCCTTGGATTTTGATCGGTTTTGAAATTGAGTTGGGCCGCATTTTGATTACTTCCCTTTCATACAGTACTGGAATCTGGCCAATTTGCATTTTCTCGTGTGCAATATTGACTTTTTTAGAGTATGGATTCAAATAGTAATCAGAATGCTTTTCGGCAAGCTCTTCAAAATTATTTTTGTTGATCAAAACATAAATAGAATCTGCTTTTCGTTTCGCTTGTACGGCAGTTAGTTTCGCAAGTGATCCCTTACGATCTTTAAAACGGATGACTATATTTTGAACGCGAATAGTTGCGCCAAAATAATCCATGTACGCTTTGACATAGTCCTCAGTAACGAAATATCCAAAAATATATTTTTCGTAGGCATTTCGATACAGTATGTTCTTTATTTCTTTTTCTTCATTCCATGACACATCTTTGTCAAATCCTTTTTCTATACCATACGCTAATTTGAGCCTGTCATTAATAATCAAATCCAAATATTTTCTCTTATCTAAGAAAGTTAACTTCGCCGTATTTTCCCCGTATTTCTTTTCAACAAATATTTTCAAGTCGTTGACAGTGATCGCTTCGTGCCCTTCAATCGTAACTAAAACATGATCATTGCTTTTTTGACAACCGATTATAAAAAAGATACCGGCAATGACGAACGGCCGTACACTTGCACTAATGCACTTAAACATATTTAACTCCCTGCTTTCTCGATTTTGCGTTTTTCATAAATTGAAGCCAGAATACTTGTTAAAAAAAGAATGCCGATCACGGAAAAGGTGATCCACTTGGATAAATGATAACTAAAATACTCGGCAAATAATTTACTCCCGATGAAGAATACGATAATATATGCGCCGTCAACCAGCTTTGGAAATCGTTTGATTATGGTCAAAAAAGCTCCGGCAACCATCCGCATGGTAATAATACCAATGATGCCGCCCGTAATAACTACCCATTGTTTATTTGACAACGCAACCGCCGCCAATATCGAATCAACTGAAAAAACAATGTCCGTTAATTCTACCGCGACAACGGTACTCCAGAACGCCGACAAACCCAGAAACATTTTGGGAGCCGGTATTCTCATTTCGGGCTCCTTTTTCTTTCGAACAAAATGATCAACGGCAAGGTAACATAAATATATACCTCCTAATATCTTAACCGCCGGCATATTAATCAGATACACGGCCAGAAGAACGGCAATCGTTCTGAAAACAAATGCCCCGATTATCCCATACTTTAATGCTTTCTTCTGCTGGTCTTCCGGCAGCGGCATTACTTGCACGGCAAGAACAATAGCATTATCGGCGCTTAACAGCCCTTCCAGCAGTACAAGTAAAGCAATAGTAATCAGGTCCGATGACTCAAAATGCATAGTTTCCTTTCACAAAAAAGCGTGTGAATATAGTCCATTGATCATCACTTAATCAAGTGAAAATCCAGGCTGATCCAACGCGCGGCTCCAAATAAAAATGCCTGCAATTAAAAAAATTAATCGTAAATTGATGCGCGAGTTAAAATAAGGACGAACCTGTATGACAGTTCATAAAGAAACATTTATTTCACTGCTTGACAGAAACAGAGTCTCGGATCGACGTGAAGATCTTCTCGAATACGGACGGGATTGGACACGCCAACAAGCTCCGGATCCGTGCCTAATCCTGTTTCCAAAAACTTCCGACGAAGTACAGAAAATTGTTTCCTATTGCTGCGAACACAATATAAAAATTGTTCCGTCGGGCGGCCGAACGGGTCTGGCTGCAGCAGCCGTGGCAGCTAATCAGGAGGTTGTAGTTTCTTTTCAAAAAATGGATCACATCATATCCGTCGACATCGAATCGGGAAGCATTGACGTAGAAGCCGGAGCTATATTGGAGAACGTACAGAAAACGGCGGCTGAAAACGGCATGTTTTTTCCGATGGATTTCGCTGCTCGGGGAAGTTGTCAGATCGGAGGATGTATCTCAACCAACGCCGGCGGACTCAAAGTGATCAAATACGGCATGATGCGCGACCTCGTTCTCGGCATTGAAGTGGTAACGCCTGCAGGCGGTATTCTCCATTTGAATTCGAATCTGCACAAAAATAATTCCGGTTATGATTTAAAACAATTTTTCATCGGTGCCGAGGGAACGCTTGGCCTGATCACAAAGGCGACACTTAAGATCGTTCCGAAACCCAAGAATCTGCAATTAGCGCTGATGGCTACAGACAATTTCGCGGCTATTTTGGAAATTCTTAAATCCGCAAAATTAAAGTCACTTGACATTACCGCTTTTGAGTTTTTTACAAAACCTTGTTTGCAGGCCGTGTTAAATCATGCCCACAATTGCCGCAATCCCTTTGCAGAGATCTATCCTTTGTATGTGATGCTTGAGATTGATTGCGGAGATCGGGCGGACGACCTGCAATATTTTGCAGAATCCGTAGAACCTTTGATACTCGATGGCGCTTTGTCACTAAACCATCAGACTTTCAGGGAGTTGTGGGCTTACAGGGAAAATATCCCGGAAACTATTCCAAAACTCGGTCAAGTTCACAAAAATGATATCGCCGTTCCGATCTCATCCATGCCATCGTTTATCATGAAACTGGAGAAGATGGTTTCCGAAAAATATTCGGCCTTTCAAGTTCTGCTTTTTGGCCATATCGGCGACGGTAATATTCATGTGAATATTATTGACAAAACCCGAATGCCGATGGCGGAGTTTACAAAAATAACGGATGAATTGGATATGGAAATGTGCAGATTAATAAAATCCTGTCAAGGTAGTATCAGCGCGGAACACGGCATCGGATTACTGAAAAAAAAGTTGATGCATCTGCACAGGAATCCGGAGGAGATTCAAATGATGAAACATATTAAATCGGTTTTTGATCCGAAGAATATTTGTAATCCGGGAAAAATAATTGATCTCTAAAAAACTCTAGCGAAACTTCCGCCGGCATAGAACCCTTTCCTGTCCAGCCTTAGCGCCGTGTCAATTCTGAAAAAACCAAACAATCCGCTCAGTGACCATCCGATTTCATGATGAAAATGATTTGTGTAACCCGGCTGATACCCCAGATCTCTGAGCCTTTCTTTGGATATCCATGTTCGGCCAGATGCGCCATGCAATATTACCCCAACGCCACTCTTTGCAATGGATTGAAGCCCGATGAGTTCGAACGGAATGGTTCTAAAATTATGTTCCCAGAATATCCCCATGTATTTTTCTCCTTCGTACGGTTTCCCGCGTAAGGTCTTAAATGCGCCAAACGGCGTGAATGCCTGCAACGATCCGTCAAGTGCGGAAAGTCGCTGCAGAGGTAAACGTCCGGTGTATGTTCCGCCAATCCACCTTATATCCAGAACATTCGGTAAAAATCTCCTCGAAAAAAAAGTTTTGAAACGCCAGTCGACCGAAGCCCTATAGGTTGTAAAATTAAAATCACTCGACAGCAATTGTTTAGAGCTGTGTTCCATTTTAATCTCCGCGCGTTCCTGGCCAACAAAACCAAACGGAACGTAATCATCTCCGTAAACCACCGACATGTGGACAGAACGTATCGTGCCCTCATCAATTTCGGGATTTGGCCTTTGAACATTCTTACGCCCCAGAATATCAAAGTCCGTGGTCTTCAGCAGAGAAGTCTGAATTTCATTATTCCATCCAAGCCTGACTTCTAAATCAACCTTACGAAATTCATATCCCGCGCCGACCTCTGTTTTCTGATTCTTGTAAAAATCAAAATAATCACGGAAGCCAAACAGCGCCGGTGCGCTTGCGACCAAAGCAGAGTAATTCTCTGACGGGTATCGCTCCATAGTTCCGAGATAATAATTTGCCTCGAGAAATCCCTGGCGTTTCGCACCCCACTTATATCTCGCACCGCCTCCATAAAACCACTGCCGTAAGCTGGTAGCATAACCGCCCAATACATTGGCTGAAAAACCGCTGGAAAAATCGTATGAATATTTAATCCCGGCATGTGCTCCGTCCACACGATTAAACCGGAACTGGGGCCCCAAACCGTTTAAGATAGTTTTAAAAACGTTTTTCTTCTTTTCGGCTATCACGATGCTGTCGTTGTATTCATCTTCCATCTGGATCATGCGCGACAACGCGCCGGTCGGCTTAAATGCTTTTGAAAATGAGTCTCCTCGCTTGATCATCTTAAATGCTGAATCTTCCCGGTCCGAAAACGGAATCATAATC
>JAEUSK010000068.1 GCA_016787925.1 bacterium
GAGGTCTTATCGTTCAAGATACTGCCAAATGATGCGAGCCCCGTTGCGGCAAGTTATACGAACGGCACCGGACCGTATCTCGCGGCAGGCTCCAAAGAAGATGTATATACGTTTTATAAGAATCCATCGGGCTCCGCTTCCATTTCGCGCGTCTTGTTGAAACCATTTATCGATAACAGCACTTTTCCATCAGAACTGAAAGCGGCTAAGATCAACACGCTGTTGGATTCCCCTTTTGGAAGCTTGTCCTCTATACTTGAAGACAAAGAAGATTTCTTTTATAAGTCCAATGTCAGCACGACTTTCTTTGCTTTGCTCTTTAATACCGAACGCGTGCCGCGGGAGAAACGGCAGGAATTAAAGAAATGGATCAACAATCAGACTATTCTGAATCGTTTCTTCAAGGTCAATACGCAGCAGCAACGCTCGATCGTGGATTACAAAGGTAACATGAACAATTTTCAGGATTACCTTAACTACAGTGTATTCCCTTCCTCTTCCTATTATGTTGAAGAAAAAATTGTTGCGCCCAAGAAGGACAAGGGTAATGTGAACATGGCTTTGATACCGGACACCCTGCGCGTGAAAGTGTGTTTGGATTATGGATTACGCGAGGAGTATTCGGAACTGGTTGACATTCTAAATGACCCCAAATTGTTCAACAATCGGATACGCGTTACCGTAGTGGGCAAGGATGAAATTCAAAAGGGTAATTACGATGCGGTATTAGTAGCTTTTACGGGGTATCGGAGTACTTTTCTCTTTGACCTCTATGATGTATTTCTAAGGGAACCTGATTTATCAACGTACCAAATCAATTTGATTACAGAGAAGGCCGCCGATGGTAAAACCGCCGTCTCCCCGCGTTCACTGGCGACGGGAAAAAATTTCTTCAGGATGAATTCTTCCAATCCGGCTGAAGGGCAGGATTTTATGAAGTTGATGAATAATGTATACGGTTTCATGGCCACAAGAGAAATTGGTGATAAGCAAGCCTATGCGCAATTTATTCATGAGCAGGAAGAGGAACTCAGTTTGGGCGTGTGGCTGTTTTCCGTTCCTTCGCTGTCCTATTTTCGTACGCAATTTGATCCAAAAAGCATTGATCTTTACGGCGTGGCGTCTCAGCTTTCAACTATTGAAAAATGGCGGGAGTACAAAAAATAGTCGGCTGTTTTTATTTTCATGCCGGCGTACTGACCAACGTGCGCCGGATTTAACCAAAACACCATGCGGCATCAGTTCATTTGTTTATTCCTCTTTAGCAACGTCCTGTTTGCGCAATCTTCGAATTATCTGATCGTAGAAAATCCTTCCCAACTGCGTATTTTGAATAAGTTCGAACAAACACTGGGCCAGAGCGAATCCGCGAAGCTTTACCCGTTTATGCCCCTGGAGATCATTGACTCCCGTGTTCTCATGAGTGATCATTTAACCACGGGCATTAAAGTAAAAAGCGGAACGGATATTTATATTCTACTTTCCGACGCCAATGGACAGCCGGTAAACATTGCATCGGCAGGATCATGGAAAATCTATGAAGGTGTTAAGCCCGTACCCGATACAATATCGATCTTGATTGAAAACAGAATATATTTGCATGAAGGCACTGGACCCGCCTCGTCTATTTTGCGACCGCTAAAAATGGGCGAGAAGGCGCTTCGAGTGTTTTCGTGGAATGGCTGGACTTATTTATACTCCATGACAACGCAGAAGGCCGGTTGGGCGTCCTTGGGAATGCCGGGGGAATCATGGCATAAAATCAGCGTGCCGGATATGAAGTTCCTCAGTCTATCGGAAATAGAATCCGATATTCAGGGCGTATTAGACAAGACCAATTCGCTATTGTATGATATTTTTAATGCGCTTAACAAGGTTGAGCAACGCAGCGAAGTACCGCCACGATGGGAATTGAAAAGAGAAAACAATAAAATGGCCTGCGTTATTATGCCGACCGATAAAGCTCCTGCTTTTATGGAATCTATTGTCGCCCTGAGACTGGAGATTGAAAATACGCTCATCGGGACTCCTTTCAAAGTATTACGGCACGGTTTCGTAATAGAAATTGAGAAACGGTGAATAAAATGTATCGTCGCTTTGTATGAAGCAAAAACTCGTTGAACATGCCTATAGTGTGTTGTTTGTTGGTCTCCTTCTGGTGATTTTATCTTTTATTCTGCACGTAACAGGCCGCAGCGAACTCGGCACTCCGGACCCTCTTATTCAGAAGTTGTCGGAGATAAAAGTACTACGACCCGAACATCCCCTTCACCGCACGTTGCTTTTGGAAAGTCTTAGGACATATTACCCTCATCAAAATATGAATACCGATTCTTTGATCGATGCGGTCATCGCGTGGCGCCGTCAGGAGGTTCTGGCGGATATTGATGCGTCCCGAAAGGCAGCCGGTATGTCCTTCAGCAAATTCGGAGAGCTGCTTTCCATGTACGGATCGTTCGTATTCGTGTTTATCGTCGTGATGTTCCTAATCTATTACGGCGCACAGACGCTCGGATTATTTCAATTTGTTGTCGATAAGCGGCGCCGGCCTTCTTTATGGCAAAGCTTGTATATATCAGGCCGTGTTTTTTTTAGTAAGGCTTCCAAGGCTCAGCGAAAATCGGCGTTAAAAAACATGGCAGTCATCACAGTACGAGCGATGGCCAAGACGCTATTTTATATAATGGTTTTTTCTCCCGCCTACGTGATGGCCTATTCATTCAAGACTAATTTCGAAACCGATTCAATGTTGTTTCTCATTTTCCTTGGAACGTTCACCAACGGAGTACTGATAACATTCATGTACAAATTTTATGTGCTGCTGAATGTCGAAAGCCGTAAAGGATACGTGGAGACCGCCGTTGCCAAAAGTCTCAGCAGAGATTATCATGCCATCAACAACCGGCAAATATTTGCGCCATTGAAACGTTTTCCGGACCACGTTCTGGAACACATCTTTATTCATACCCGGTATCAGTATTTAGGCTCGATCAAGGAACAAGGTTCTACCGTCATTACCGGCCTGATCATTGTTGAAATGGCATTGAATATTCAAGGCCATTTGGGGTACGAACTGTTAAAAAACATACTGTACCGAAATTGGGATGTGGTTTTGATCATTGTCTTTGGAATTTTTCTTTTAGTTAAGATGACCGAAACGGCCGCGGATGTATTGATGGAGTATGAGAGCAATAAATATGAGAACCGAAACAATGCGTGAAGCAGTCAAGAAAATCATAGCCGCTACGTATCGCAAAAAGGATCTGAAGTGGTTCCTTGTCTGGATAACGGGAATAGGCATTGTGTGGATGTGGGATTCATGGATGCTGAACAGTCCTTCATTAATTCAAATTGAGTACGCATTTATTCACACGATATTTATTTCCGTGCTGTCTGTCATATTTTCCCTTCTCATAGGCTGGGCATTGGCGATCACCCTGCATTTCACTGAAAATTCCAGGTTCCGCCATTGGTATCTGGCTTTGACCTTTTTGTCGAATGTGTTGCGCTCTATTCCGCAGATTATCGGTGTTCTTTTGGGCTATGCGGTATTGACGGTGTTTATTGAAAAGGAAATACTTGAACAAGATATCTGGAAGATGATTTGGATGGCCTGCGTCCTCACGGGATTCATATTTTTGGAGTTCACTGACTTATTACGTGAACGTATACGGTTTTTTCAGAAATCCGATTTTTACCCGGCCATGCTGGTGAGCGGTATTCGTGAATCGCGAATCGTACAGTATGACATATTGTGGAAAAACAGTTTGATTCATATCGTCAATAAGCTCATTGCCATTTTCGGAATTGCTATATTCTTACAGTGCAGTGTCGATTTCATTATATCCGTTGGCTTGTCAGCCGATGTGAGTTCGCTCAATTTTCCGGCAACGCTCGGAAGTATGTTGGCGAAGATGGATTCAAAAAAAGATATTCTTGCCGTGGGGTATTCTCTGACAAACCCATTTTATATCCCACGTCTTTTTATGCTGCATTTACAGGGTATCACGACGGCATTTCTTATCGTTTTTACGCTTTTCAGCATCTACAAGGTCAATACTGAATTTTCAAAACGCTTTCACTTATGAAGATGTCGTATGAAATACAGGTGGTCGGCGCAGAGCGCCGGCTGGTTGACGTTCAGTCGTTCTCCCTGCGTCAGAATACAATCACGTTTCTGTTTGGCGAATCGGGCATCGGAAAGACTATGATTAGTAAAGCCATCTACGGCATCTTGGATTACGACACTCTGCTTGTTTCGATCAACGGCCAGGAGTATGAGAATTATGTCAATTCACCTGAAGTAATCCGGCTGCAAAAGCATGGTTTCTTTGTTTTTCAGGAGCCGTCGTCTCATTTGCATCCGCTCTTGAAAGTAGGGCATCAGATTCGGGAGGGTTCGTTGAGTCTTGCGGATAATGAAAAAGATATCGCGAATCATTTATGGAGTAGGGAAGACAGGTCCGACCTGGAAAGTCTGCTAACGGTCTATCCAAAACCGTATCGGCCAAGCGGCGGTGAAAAACAGCGCATTCTTCTGCTAATGGCGTTCAAAAAAATACAGATGTTCATAAAAAATGAATCAATAGACGATGCGGTGTTTATTTTTGACGAACCTACCGGCAGCCTGGATAACGGATACCGAAATCGATTTCTGAATTATCTATTTGAGCTTTTCAGACACAAGCCGTTCACCGGACTCATCATCACACACGACTATTCCATGATCAGTGAAGTATATCAGCGGCAC
>JAEUSK010000072.1 GCA_016787925.1 bacterium
AGCGTCTTGTTCAAAACGAAGAGCGTGTTTTGGTCGGGGCATCCGGAGTATATGAAGCGCGGTGCCGCCGGCATTTTGATCCCACGTTATCCGTTCCAGGTCTTAGTAAACGATAATACATGTGAATATCCTTTCTCACAACACACACGAAAAGACACGAAAAGCGTCATTGTTTTGATTTAGATTTTCGTGTTATTTCGTGGGCAAATGTTTTATTAATTTCTCATCTACTTGGTAACCGATCATGTTTATAGATTACGCAGAAATTCACATCCGCGCGGGCAAAGGCGGGGATGGATGTATATCCTTTCGCCGGGAGAAATACATTCCCAAAGGCGGCCCGGATGGCGGCGACGGCGGACGCGGCGGCGATGTGGTAATTCAGGCAGATGAAAATCTACATACTCTGCAGGATATCGTTCATCATAGAATTTTCCGCGCGGATAGCGGCGGAAAAGGCCAGGGCGGAAATATGACCGGTAAGGATGCGGAAGATATTATCATTCTGGTGCCCGTGGGAACCATTGTCAGAGATTTGAAAACAGAAAAAGTTCTCTGTGATCTGGTCGAAAAGGGACAACGCTTCATTGCGGAAAAAGGCGGTAAAGGCGGCAAGGGCAATTGGCGGTTCCGAACGCCGACCAACCGCACGCCGCGTCACGCGGAGCCGGGGCAACCGGGCGGGGAAAAACGCATTGGGCTCGAACTGAAAGTTCTCGCGGATGTTGGACTGGTCGGGTTTCCCAACGCGGGCAAATCAACGCTCTTAGCATCGATCAGCGCGGCGAAACCGAAAATTGCCAATTATCCGTTTACAACGCTGACCCCGAATTTAGGGATTGTCAAAGTTGCCGATTTCAAAAGCCTTGTCATGGCGGACATTCCAGGATTAATCGAAGGCGCGCACGAAGGCAAAGGACTCGGGATTCAATTTCTGAAGCATATCGAGCGAACGAAGGTTCTCGCGTTTCTAATCGACGTGCAAAGTGAAAATTATGAAAAAGAATATGCAACACTTAAGCAGGAATTAAAGTCGTTTAACAAAGAACTGCTAAAACGCCGACGTATCGTGATTCTTACGAAACTGGACACGATTGACAAGCCTCCAAAAAAAACAAAGATGAAAGACGGAACGCTGGTATTCCAGATCTCATCCGTTGCGCATCTAGGTTTAGAAAAACTGATTAAAACGTTGTGGAAGTTAATCGGCGAAGAATAAATCTCAATCATAACCCTCGCCGCAAAATATTTAATAAATCATCATTTAACTATTGACATACGATACTTTTTTTTGTATCATTGCAACCCGTTTGAGAACGGCTGAAATGACACCTATTAGTGTTGATAACTTGTTAGAAACAGAAAATATAAGAAACTTAAAATAGTTCTTGCAAAGCGATAAGTTTTTATATATATTGGACTCCCTTGTGAAAAAAGGGTCTTTTAAAAAGGCAATTTCAAGACGTAAGTCTGAATATAGATGCGGGTAACGCAAGTTATCGCAAAATGTTTTTTGAAAATGAGAGTATACATCGTTAATTCAATTTGAGTAATTGAGTCAATCAGCTCTTCTATAGTATATTTATAAAATAATATATTGACAACGAAGAGTTTGATCCTGGCTCAGGACTAACGCTGGC
>JAEUSK010000083.1 GCA_016787925.1 bacterium
TGGATTGAAACTAAATCGTCAATCGTTAATCCAAAATCGTAAATCGTCGCGCCCCGCGTGGGCGCGTGGATTGAAACTTTTTGATATAGTCGATAAATTCCATCAGATCATGTCGCGCCCCGCGTGGGCGCGTGGATTGAAACACGACATGCACGAATACCATCGATCTGAAGGCGCGTGGATTGAAACTTGAACTGACACAAATTTCTGATGATGAAATAAACCTCACCCTGCAATTTATCTAAGCACTGCCGGCTTGTTGAACGTTGACGCCACAGAATGTCTTGCTATCGAGGACTCGTTTAACGGCCTGATCGCCGCAAAAGCCGCGCGTATGAAAACGATCTGTATTCCGGAGCATAGTGTATGGAATCAAACGAAATTTGATATCGCGGATGTGAAATTGAAGTCATTGACGGAAATTTCCGAACAGGTCATTAGTATCATTAACTAACATTACTGCCTGTCGATCAGCTCCCGTATTCTTTCCGGAGATCATTCAGCCTCCAAAATCCGCGTGGTTACTTTTCACTTACATCACGTAAAATGACGGCTGAAGGATATGATGCGACTATATACGAACGGTCTCTTGGTCGCAACGGGGAGGTTATTTTGTCATCGTAAATTTCATTGTGATTTTATTCTTTAAATGCGTAAGTATGAGACTTACATAGTATGGCCGCGTATTACAGTCACGTTTAACTTAAATTAATAAAAGGAAAAAAGGATATGCATGATTTTAAAGAAGTAAAGCAGGAACCGAGAGTCGGACGCCTGTTTATTGGGTTATGGTCGCTGTTATTGATTACACTGCTCACCATTCCGTCGTTGGTAAATGCTCAGCAAAAAATTCAAAAAGATGAAAGGCTGGGAGTCATCCTGTCGTTCAGTGCGCCTGGGTTTGGCCAGATTTATGCCGGCAATACATGGCGAGGTATCGGAATCGCTGCCGCTGAAGCGATCTGTGCCGGAGTTGTAGTTGGCGTGGCTGGGGAAACCCGTAAAATAAAAGTTCTGGATGTTGACAATAACGAATATGAAGTGGTTTCGACAAAAAACAAAAAGCTAAGTAACGGAGAAGTTGCCGCGGTTGCCACCGCAGCCGTTGCGGGAGTTGGCATTTACATCTGGCAATTGTTTGATGCGCGCAAGTGCGTGCGGAACCACAACAAAGCCCAGGGATTTGATGTCGGTATGACCATGATGGATAACGGTCGTCCCGGCGCCAGTCTGCGTTTGACTTTCTAATATCTTCACGTCATTTCGAGTGTAAGGAGAATGGCTGCGGCTCAACCGCGCCATTCTCCGAATCACTCCATTCACTTCCCTGACATACAAATAGAAATTTGAAATTTGATCATTAATAATTGTGCATATCGGGTTTACTCACATACGTCATGGTGAGCGGAGTCGAACCATGACAAGGTTTAGTAAAATCAGCCTTCGACTCCGCTCAGGCTGAAGGTTTTTTTTCCCTTTGTGAGCCAACCCGATATGCACGTTAATAATTTCTTGCTATAAAACGGTGAATTACTTAAACTTTTTGCCGTCCCATCAATCTTTTTGAATCGCATATCCAATTTTGACATAGAAAAAAGCTTTTCCTGACTGTAACTATTAACGATCGGAATTCAAAATGGTCAAAAATTTATTCCGCACCAAATCGGTGCAGCATATTCTCGATGAAGCGGAAAAAGGGTTACTGGAAGAAAGTCACGGCGCTAAACTCAATCGGACATTGACCGTACGCGATCTTACGGCGTTTGGAATTGCTGCGGTGGTCGGTGCCGGCATTTTCAGTACGATAGGAAACGCTGCCGCAAGCGGAGGTCCGGCCGTTTCTTTGCTTTTTGTTTTTACCGCTATTGCGTGCGGTTTTTCGGCCATGTGTTACGCGGAATTTGCATCCATGATACCTGTCGCAGGCAGCGCATACACGTATGCTTATGCCTCGTTTGGTGAATTGATCGCGTGGATCATAGGCTGGGATCTTCTAATGGAATATGCCATTGGTAATATCGCTGTTGCCATTTCGTGGTCGGATTATTTTACAGGATTTTTGGCCGGAATCGGGTTGGTGCTTCCGGAATACGTTACCATGGATTTTTTGAGTGCACTTCGCGGACACGATCAGGTAGTTAATATGCTCGCACAAGGCCAGGTTATAGCAGATATACCATCTGCACTGATAAATGCTTATCAAGCCTGGGAAAAGGCGCCGGTTCTCGGCCCGCTCCATATTGTGGCGGACGTTCCGGCCCTGCTCATTACACTGCTGATCTCGTTTTTGATCTATGTGGGCATCCGGGAATCGCGTAATGCAAGTAATATTATGGTGGGAATTAAGCTCGGAATTATTTTTCTCGTCATCAC
>JAEUSK010000192.1 GCA_016787925.1 bacterium
TTACACCAAGACGGCGTATGAAATTCAAAGCGAAAATTTAGGTTCCCAAAATGCGCTGGGCGGCGGCGGGCGTTACGATCTTCTGACGGAAAGCCTTGGCGGTAAGCCTACGCCTGCCGTGGGTTTTGCGGCGGGTATTGAACGGCTGATCATCGTGATGGAAGCAGAAAATCTGAGTTTCGGCGAACCGCCTGAAATTGACGTTTATTTAGTCGTATTGGGCGATGTGGCTGTAACGGCAGCAATGCCGTATGTGCAGACGTTGCGTCAACACAACATCACCTGTGAAATAGATTATCTCAAACGAAGTATGAAAGCACAGATGCGCGACGCCAATCGGCAGAAAGCGAAATTCACAGTCATATTAGGTGATAATGAGATCGCAAAGAAGGAGTGCGTGGTCAAGAATATGGATAGCGGAGAGCAAACGACGATAGCGCTGGCTGAGCTGGATACGTATTTTCAGAAGAAGTTTTCATAAGAAAGTAAGGGGAATAAAATTTTTCTATTCTATTCGATCCTCACATCCAAAACGCATTTTCAATGTGGTTGATATCTTCGTGGTCTGAATAGATTCGGATGGCGATGAGATCAAATCTGCAGTCAATTTCTCCTATCTTATTCTTCCATAAATAATGTTCAGCCGATTTTCGCAGAAATTTTTGTTTCGTTACGGTCAGCCATGTCTCCGGTTCGCCGAACGGAGATTCCGATGCGTATGTAAGATCAACCGTCTTTACTTCAACGAATACCAATATCCCGCCCGTCTTAGCCACGATATCAATTTCCCCGTTACGGAAACGATACTGCTTTGCTAAGATTTCGTAATTCTTTTTGCGGAGAAATTCCTCTGCAATTGCTTCTCCACGATTTCCGACGGTTTTACTTTTGGACGGCATCAGTAGTTAGATAAAATAGTGCAGATCTTGTCCTCAAGTTGCTTTACAGATTCATAATATTCCTTCGGAAATCCATTGGTAAGAAGGCAAAAGGCAATGCGGTCGCCACGCCTGTTTTCGATATACCCTGCAAGGCCGCTGTAGCTATGAAGATAACCGATCTTCAAACGGCTTCGCTGGAATGGGCCGCCGTTCTTTTTAAACCGTTTTCTTTCAGTTCCATCCAGGCCTGCAATACTGAATGAAGAGAGGTACTCGGGCGAATAAAAATCGTGATGCATATATTCCAGTAAACGAATCATAGCGCCCGGCGTGATTTTGTTTCCAACATCTAATCCTGAGCCGTCAACGATGTTAATTTCCTTATCCGTAATACCAACTTTTTCCAGGAACGGTTTCATCGCACGGATACCCTTTTCATCCGTTCCCGGCGGGCCAAACTCCTGCGCGCCCATGACCATGAGTAATTGCGTCGCGGCATAATTATTACTCCACTTATTTATTCCCGCTATAATATACGACAAATCGTACGAAGGCGGTTCGGCAATGGTTTTGATGTTTTTTGGCGTGATACCAGTGATCACCCGGCCCCGAACACGGATGCCATACAATTCAAACGCTTCTTTAATGATAGTACCGACATACAGGGCAGGATTATTGATACGTTTGTATATCACCGTTTCCGGTTGGCCAAGTCCAATCGTGCCGTAGACGGAAAGAGTTATTTTCTCATTGTCATACTTGGCTGATACGGAATAATTACTGATGCCAACACCTCCGGACGAATCGGTTGTTTTTGCGTAGTTGATAATGCGGAAGAGTGAAGAGACAGGTTCCGTAAAAACGAGCGCGGAATCTCCTATTTTTTCACCGGGCTGAACATAGATGGCAACGGAATTGAAATTAAATCCCAACGCGCCGCCCACGGCGGAATAAGCGCGGTCGTTCGTTTCTGCGTTAGGCGTATCCTGAAGGTAGGAATCGTCTGCGATAATATTGCCTTTGATCTCGCTGAGACCCATGGCTTTAAGATGATAGACAGTGCGCAATAGTATTTCAGAAGTGAAATAGGGATCGCCGTAACCTTTGACGTATAAATTGCTGTCGACGAGGCCCTTTGAGAAATTACCGTAAAATCCGGTTCGAAATTGATAGTTGCTTCCCCAGCGATCGAGTGCGGCTGCGGTCGTAACTAATTTCATACAGGAGGCGGAACTCAGCAGCGCTTCGGAATTTTTTTCGTACAGAATTTGGCTGCTATTCAGTGATTTCGCTATAAACCCGACTTTCGAATCTTTAAAAAGGCGTTCAGCAAAAACAGCGTCAATAGCAGATGTAATGGAATCCAGTTTTTGATTTGAATAAAAATCTTGTGAAGACGCAGTAAGAGGGAAGGTGAAAAGAATGACAAAAAGATATTTCATCAATGATTTTTTTCTGATAAGACGAACAGGATTAATCCAATTTAAAAGGCGTATCCGGATCTTCTTCGTGGCGAATTTCGTCAACACGTTCTTTCTTGTTTTTTCCCGCATAGAGCCGGTTGGCGCAATTAAAAACCATGCCTTCCTTGTTACCAACGTTCTTATAACCATGCGCCACGCCGGGCGGAATGATAACCGATGCGGGTTTACTTTCGCCCAGAACTAAAGTTGTTTTGAACAAATAGGTTGGTGAATTCTTGCGGTTATCCCATAGGTACAGTTTAAAATCCGAAGGGCCAAGAAAGCAAAAAAGATCGGATTGTTCTTCATGCTCGTGCGGGCCGCGGGCGATACCGGGCTCGGTCATTGAAATGTAAGCCATTGCGGGATAGTCATTCTCGGCCAGTTCATCATGCCGAAATAATTCCATCAGCCAACCGCGTCGATCAGAAATTTTTTTTAGATCGTTTACAATAACTCCTTCAATAGATCCGTCTTTGAACATGCATACTCCGATTACATTGACCTGGTTATTGTTTTTTTTCGTCTTTTTTCTTTGGGATCACCTGATACACATGCTCGCCCGGTTTGACCATGCTGTATTTTTCGCGCGCAACTTTTTCTATATAGGTCAAATCGTTTTTAATACGTTCGCGGTTTTTAATCAGCCGGGCCTGATCTTTCTTAATCTGCGCGATCTCGTTTTCCAAATTCATTTTTTGCCGTTTGATAACGACCATCTGATAGGCGCCGTAATTGCCGAAAATAATCGTCATGGCGATCACGCTTATCACCGACCAAAAGAGAACCTTTTTCCTCTTTTTCTTTTTTTCGATACCGGCGGTTTCGTCAGAGAGGTTTTTCTTTACGTTTTCAAACGGCAACGGGTTCATACGATTTCTCCTTATATGTGAAAGGCTTTGCGTCCCGGATAAACTGCACGGGCACCCAACGCTTCTTCAATTCGGATGAGTTGATTATATTTCGCGATACGGTCCGTTCGCGACGCGGAACCTGTCTTAATCTGGCCGCAATTTAGCGCGACAGCAATATCGGCGATGGTCGTGTCTTCGGTTTCGCCCGAACGGTGGCTCATGACCGCCGTGTAACCTGCTTTGTGCGCCATTTGCACCGTATCGATAGTTTCGGTCAGCGTTCCGATCTGATTAACTTTAACGAGAATTGAATTGGCGACGCCCAAATCGATGCCTTTTGATAAGAACTTCGGATTCGTAACAAAAATATCGTCGCCGACGAGTTGTACTTTTTCGCCGACTGCTTCCGTTAACATCTTCCAACCCTTCCAGTCGTTCTCGGCCATGCCGTCTTCGATGGAAATGATAGGGTATTGGCGAACCCAGTTTTCATAGAACTTGACCATTTGTTCGGACGATTTTTTGGAACCGTCGGATTTTTTGAACACGTATTTACCGTCGGCAAAAAATTCACTCGAAGCCGGGTCCAATGCGATCATGACATCTTTGCCGGCCTTGTAACCAGCCTTGCCAATCGCTTCCATAATGACGTCCAACGCTTCATCGTTGGTTTTCAGATTGGGCGCAAATCCGCCTTCATCGCCAACAGCGGTATTTAGTTTTTTTGATTTCAATACAGCTTTTAAATGGTGGAAAATTTCCGCGCCCATGCGCAAGCCCTCGGTAAAACTTTTCGCGCCAACCGGCATGATCATAAATTCCTGAAAATCGACGTTGTTGTCGGCATGTGCGCCGCCGTTAATAATATTCATCATTGGAACAGGCAGCGTATTGGCCTGAATGCCGCCGATGTATTGATACAACGGGAGGCCGGTTTCGATCGACATAGCGCGCGCGGCGGCTAAGCTAACGCCCAGTATCGCATTGGCGCCGAGTTTGCTTTTGTTGGGTGTGCCGTCGAGATCGATCATGATATGGTCAACTTCGTGCTGATCGTCCGCGTCCACGTGCATCAAAGCTTTTGAGATGACCGTATTGACATTCTTAACTGCTTTTTGAACGCCCTTGCCGAGATAGCGGGTTTTATCGCCGTCGCGTAATTCCACTGCTTCATGTTCGCCTGTCGATGCGCCGCTGGGAACGATCGCCCGTCCGATAGCGCCGCTTTCGAGGTAGATTTCAACTTCGACTGTCGGATTGCCTCTGGAATCTAAAACTTCACGTCCTTGAATGTAATGTATGTGGCTCATAACTTTGATCCTTTTAAAACTAAATAAATAGACTTAAGAAATTGGAAATTTTGAATTCTAAATTATGAATTAAATTCAAAATTCATAATTCAAAATTTCCAATTTCTACTTGTTTCTCTCCATATTAAACTGCACAAAATTTTTCAATCCTTCCTTTGCCGTGGAATCCTTAAAATGGGACAAATTTTGGATCGCTTTATCGGAATAGTCTTTCAATCTTTTTTTTGCGTATTCGAGGCCTCCGTACGATTCTGTAAAAGCGATAATGTCTTTTACATCGGAACGGCTCACATCGTTTTTTATCATTTTCAAAACACGTTTCGACTCCGCCCGCGGCGCCTTGCTGAAGGCGTGAATCAAAGGCAGCGTAATCTTTTGTTCCTTCAGGTCGCGGCCTTTAGTCTTTCCGATGATGGTTTGAACGCCTTCAAAATCGAATAGATCGTCTTTGATTTGAAAGGCAATGCCGATATTCTCGCCAAATTCCTTCAAGGCTTTACGGTCATCCGTACTTTCCGTGGTCGTGATCGCTCCGAGTTCGCACGCCGCAGCGATAAGTGCACCCGTCTTGTCCGAAACGATCTGAATATACGTTTCTTCGTCAATATCCAGCTTACGGCTTTTATCGATCTGCAGCAATTCACCCTGGCTTGCCCGCTTGGTTGCATTGGACAAGAGCATCATCGCGTCAAAACTTTTGATATCGACAATGCTGATCAACGCATTGGCCAAAAGATAATCGCCCATCAGAACGGCCATTTTATTTTTCCAGATCGCATTGATCGACGGCATGCCGCGCCGCATATCTGCTCCGTCCACCACATCGTCATGAACGAGCGTGGCCGAGTGCACCAATTCGATCGTGATCGCCGCGCGGTAACTGCGCTCGGTGACCGTGCCATCGCACAGCTTACTGCATAACAGCACGAGCATCGGGCGAAGGTTTTTTCCGCGTGATTTCACGACATACTGCGCGATCGTGTCAACGATCTTGATCTTCGAAGTGAGCTGTTCTTTAAATTTTTTCTTGAATATCTCAAGTTCGGTTTCAATAGGCTCAAATACATCTTTCAGCGTCATTCAGATCTTCCGGAGATTATGGTTTTTAGTAGTGAGGTGCTGTTCGCAATCTAAGGGTTTATGTTTTTCAAATCAAGGTGAAATGTATGAGAAAGTGGTGACGCTCGCCATTTTTGGGGGAAAACTCCACGCATCTATTGTGAATAATAGCGCACGCTGTGGCTTTGCGAGGATATTATTATTTAAATGAGTAGGATTGTACAATATTTAGTCTTATACTCACAACAACAATAAACGCCTCTTAATCCGTTCTTAATCCTGTTTTATTTCCACCCTACAACACTTCCTTGATTAATTGGTAACTCAATTCCTGTTGCCGTCGATCCTAAAATCTCGGTATGGGGCGTCTTCCAAAGTGTGGGCAATCATTTTAGTAAATTTTTTTGAATGTTAATGTTTCCAAAAGAAGGATTCCCAATATGAAAACACTACTTATCCTGGCCATGACCATCTTCACGATGTCGGCCTTCAGCCAGAACGATTCGATTGAAAGGCTTCCGGTTGGTATAGAAGCCGAGGCTAGAGAAGCCGTTGCACCGGAAAGCGCCCTACTGGAAAGCGGAGGTGCAAAAGCTAAAAATAGCAATTATCAGGGCGCGATCGACGACTATACCAAAGCCCTAGCGATCAATCCCAAAAGCACCGATGCCTATTATAGAAGAGGCGGAGCAAAATCTGTCCTCAAAGACTACAAAGGAGCCATCAATGACTTCACGAAGTTCATTGAAATAGATTCGACTGTGAGCTGGATCAATTGGGTCTATATCTCCAGAGGCCTAGCGCATTCTGCGCTTGAAGGGCATGTAGCGGCTGTGGCGGATTTCATAAAAGCGTTTGACCATTTGTTTAAATCAGAGTCCCGTGATCATTTTCACCGCGGTGAACTTCAGCCCCCCGATTTTGAATACCACGATCGGGCATGGCCAAGCATTAATCAGATCACCAGGATTCAGCAGTCCTTCAAAGCCGTCGAGAGTAAGACCGATTCCGGCATTCACGACAAGAGCGATCTGGTCGGAAAATGGGTCGGTGATTCCTTTTCGGACGCTTCGTCTGGGAACCTTCGACCGGGGGAAACACTCACTTTCGATAACGCCGGCAATTTCTCGTCAAGCTGGTATCGTCCCATGAAACAGCGCTACGAAGTGCTATATCATGCAAACAACACCAGCATCATCCTCATCGACACACTCGCTAATTCAAAATATCTACCCTACCGATACTGTGTGGCGAAAACAGGTGGCAAATCGGGGTTCGGTCGAAAGGACCAGGTTGATTTTAGAAATAAAAATAGACTGGCTCTTTTTAGCCACGTTGACGATAACGAATTCAATCTCTACCCCGCCTTTGTGTATACACGTACCGTTCCAAGACCGCCTGAGAAAGTGTTGACCTTGTCGGAGGTAACGGATGACCGGTTGAATGAGGCGATCAAACTGTTTGACAAGACTTTTTCCATGACCAAGGCGAAGGATCAACCCCTGGATCTGCAAAAAGCGATAGGCACTCTCAAGACCCGGGCCGGCCGTCTGGACACGTCCGTATTCAAGACCGCCGCCTATCTCGATCATCTCAATCCCGAAGGATACTTAAAAGCTTCGACGATCTTCGTGCGTAACTCAAGATACAACGAAGCCGCATTCCTGTTTATTACCGGTTCGATGCGGTACAAATTACATGAGGTAACCCAGGGTAAATATAACGTGCTCCCCGATATGGCGGGTTCCGACTTGATTCAAAACTATTTATCTGCGGATGACGACAATTTCCTGTTTATTCTTCAAGCGGCTGTAGATTATTGCAGAAATCATGATTACGGAGATTACGCGCAGTCAGACGATCCTGGAGCGTACGGTTCACAAGTTAGTGGATACCTCTGGCAGATCGAACAGATGAAAGCCGTGAGTGAAGCCCTAAAGCCAATCAAGGATGCCTTGAAATTATTGGATATTCCGCTCGGAAAACAGGATTTAGAAACCGGGCAACCATCCTCTGAATTAATCCGTGCTGCGTTCAATCAAGGACAAGACACCGATTGGGATATGGACACCTGGCGAAGCAGTGTCTGGAAGACAGCAGACTCATTGCATCAGTTGGGACGGACAGGTCAAATGGACAGCCGCGTCGTTAAGGCGGCCGGATTTCTTGAACAAACGGATCATTTCGACATTGCTGCGTTCATATTATTGGAAAATGGAAGATATAACGAAGCCGCATTTCTATACTACGTTGGCCTTGGAATGGGAACCGGAAGATCAAGACTTGACGGCGGCGGTTGGGGGTTTTTGGTCCCTTTGACTATGATCAACACGTATCTGGAGACCGATATCGGCAACTTCATCCATGTCCGCGAGGTGGCGGGCGACTATTGTAAAAACCATAATGGCAGCGGCAAGATCATTCAGAAAATGGAGGCCGGGGGTTTTTTGCAAACGGTTGAAGATCTAAAGCTAATCCGTGATAGGCAGACACCAAGCAAGGTTGCACTAAAGTTGCTCGGACTCGATACGCTCAAGAATACCGGTCATTTCATAAATTACTACAATGGAGGTCTCGAAGCTACTCGCCGCTCTCCTCTGCTCTACAAGCAACTTTACACCGGAATAGTTTATAATGCGGTAGACTCGTTGCTCCCTATGGGGCGCGTCGGACAAATGGACAAGTCCGTCTTTGATGCGGCCCGTTATCTTGACCAGCAGGATGCCTACGGATACTTGACTGTATCTATGATATTGGGAGAAAATGCCAAATATAACGAAGCGGCATTTTTGATGAATCTGGGTATGATGAGAATTGCGTATCAAAACTCGGTAACAAATAGACGTGGTCAAAAAGATGAACGCGATCGCAATGACCGTCAGATCAGCGAGAGCGCACATGTTTTTTATAGAATGATTGAGCTGTATTTGGGGGCCGATCCGGACAATTACATCCATGTTCTTCAAGCCGCCCTTGATTACTTCAGGAACAACGACGATCCTGCCTTTCCACGAGCCGAAAACGCCGAAAACTATGACAAGTGGATAGCCGATATGGCTGAACATATTGCGAAGTTAGAAACCGACAGAGCAAAAATGTCAGATGACTGGAAGCATCAAAGAATTTCTTGGGAAAAAGAATCAAATCCGGTTCACGTAAAAAACGAGAGCATCATCGGGAGTTGGTCCGGAAAGGGTGAAGTTAGAAATACCAAACAACTGGTGAAGTTTGTTATATTTGAAAAAGGCGACATGGCAATCTTTCCAGATAAGGAGGTTGCTTCGTACGATAACAGTAACTTTCCGGTCATGGGAGATAAAAAAACCACTTATACCGTTGACTACAGCACAACCCCCATTCGGATTAAGGTCGTGGGTAAATCTGACGAGCAGGATCGCTGGAAGAACCCTTCGGGCTCCCAACAGAAAACGGAATACTACATAGCTGAGTTTTTCGCTGAAAATGTCCTGAAGTTCGGGACGCCTTATTCTAATAATCCGACGAAATTCATTCCGGGTCGTTCTCAGATACTTACACGCGATATGGCAGAAGAGAAGGCTTTTTATAACTACGAAAGACCAAAAAGGACGGCTCCCGCAGTCAAGATTTCAGACAAAGAACTCGAGCGCTTTTGGAAGGACAACATTCAGGCTATTATTGATTTGGATAAAGACAAAATAATGGCGCAAACCAGTTTCCCGCTTGAAGAAGGGAGTGACTCAGCCAGGTTCAGGGAATATGGATTGGATCAGACGCTTGATCAAAAAGAATTGCGTGCAGCATTAAAGGATATGGATTACAAACATATTGATCAGGTACAGCTGGATAACGAAGAAACCGGTCTGATGGTGTATATCCTAGGCAGGACGTATTATGAGATACAGGATCTGGAAAGTAGAGAGCAAAATATTGAGAAGGAGAAAAATGAACCTTTAGAATTATCTCAGTTCGAAAGACACGCCTGCTTTGGTTTTCTTTTCAGAAAGGATGGAAAGATCTGGAAATTGAATTCCATATCACGAACAAATCAGGACGAGCAATCCATCAGCGGCACCATAGGAGAAATCAAATCCGGCCAGGATAAATTGATTCGTCAGGCGATTGTTCATATCGCAAAACAATCTATCGAAAGTAGAAATATTCAAGCCATTAGGAATATGAATAAAGACCAAATTCTGGCCCAAACCAATTTTCCTCTCCTTGGGAATTGGGGAGCCGCAATTGGGCTTAAAGGTGATCCTTCCGAATGGAAGAAGAAGGATTTGAAGCCCCATCTCGACAAATTCTTCAGTGAGGCAGCCCGGTTGGAGATTGGATATTATGGGGAAGATGATGGCTATGGCACCAAGCCTTTGACGTTTGAATACTATGCAAGTTATGCAATTCAGACAAATGAAGAATGGTCACGGTATATTACCCGGATGAAGTTCGGCAAGGTAGGGAAGGAATGGAAAATGATCAGTCTGGTGTGGGAAGCTAATTAATTTGAATTGATAAGACTATCGTTAAAAGCAAAAAAGAGTTAAAGACAAACCGTCTTTAACTCTTTTTTTTAGAAAAAATAAATAAATATTCTACTGTTCCATCTCCATCTCATCTTCGCCTTTGAAGTCCTCGATGAATCGCTCCTGTGCCTCTGAAGTGTCTGATCCAAATCCACGGATGATCTCGTCAGGGGACAGATTCAGTTCCTGCAGGCAATATCGTAAATAATATTC
>JAEUSK010000153.1 GCA_016787925.1 bacterium
GGAAGTGGACCCGATCCGTTATAATCTCTATTTCGAGCGGTTTCTGAATTATTCCCGCGGTAAACCGCCTGACATCGATCTGGATTTCAATTGGCGATTCAGAGACCGGATGCTGGAGTATATTTATCGGCGCTATGGAGAAGATCGCGTAGCAATGATGTCGTCCATTCACACCATGCATGCACGGGGCGCCTTGCGTGAAGTTGCTAAAGCCTACGGTATCAGCGAACGTGAATTGGATACATTTCGTAAATACATTCCGCACACGCTGGCCAAAAATCTGGAGGTTCTGGGCAAAAAATATCCCGAAGCAAAAAACCTGAAACTGAACAGCGATCTCTATCAAACAATATTGAAAACCGCCGCACAACTGGACGGATTCCCGCATTACAGCGGCATTCATTCCAGCGGCGTTGTGATCACCGAGAAACCGGTCACACACTGCAGCGCACTGGAGCGCAGCGCCAACGGGTTTGTTAAAACCCAGCTCGATATGTATTCCGGTGAGGATGTGGGCTTAATTAAATTCGATGTTCTGGCCGTCAGGGGGCTGGGCACTATCGAAGATGCGGTAAAGAATATTGAGAAAGAACAAGGTCAATCCATTGATATTTTTAATTGGGGAAAGATATTTGCCGATGAGAAAGCGAAGGAACTCATGAGCACGGGCAAAACGATAGGAGCCGTGCATGCGGAAAGTCCTTTCATCCGTAATGCCATGCGTATTACTAAAGCGCAGACTTTCGAACTGTTGTATATCATTTTAGGTATGGTACGAACCGGCTGTGTGGAATCGGGTATGATGTACACGTTCATCGAACGATTACTAAATCCCGAAAAACGCAAAGATGCTTTGCCCGCCCTAGTGGAAATTTTGCCGGAAACTTTCGGGGTGATGATATTCGAGGAAGACGTAATAAAGGTATTGCACTATGTCGGGAGTTTAACGCTGGAAGAATCGGACATGGTGCGCCGCTATATGAGCGGGAAACGGGTGAGCGCAAAAATCATTCAGGAATTGAAAACTAAATTCTTCCGGAACTGCGGAAAGAAAATTGACAGCCGCAAAGAGATCGAAACCTTATGGAAACAAATTGAAAGTTTCAGCGGATTTTCGTTTTGCAAGGCGCACAGCGCGAGTTATGCGCTGATGGCGTTTCAGGGGCTGTATCTCAAAATACACTACCCGGCGCATTATATGGCGGCGGTATTATCCAACGAAGGCGGGTTTTATTCTGCATCGGCCTACATATCGGAGTGCAGGCGATTGGGACTTACGATACTGCCGCCCGATATTAATCTTAGCGGCATGGAATACAAGGCAACCGGGAATGCCGTTCGGATTGGCCTGAGATTTATCGCAGGTATCGGTTCGAAGTCATTGAACAATCTCCTGAAAGCGCGGGAAGAAAAACCATACGATTCATTGCAGGATTTTGTGTTTAGATCGGGCGCGGAACATGAAGAAATAGTCAGTCTCATAAAGATCGGCTGTTTCGATGCGTTCAATAAGAAACGAACTCTACTGATCGCCTTGCTGGACGCGATCATACACATTCAGAAAAGCAGATTATCGCAGGAAATGTTCAGCCTCGATTTGACACATTATGAACAGATGCTCTCGCACCTGGACGATATGACTATTGAAGAAAAACTCATTGCCGAAAACGATCTTTTAAGTTATTTTGTAGCGCAGCATCCGCTTGAATTTTTTCCGAAGCAAATCAATAGCCCCTCCGTTATCAAAGCAAAGGACCTATCGCGCTGCAAGAATAAAAAAGTCAAAATGATTGGCTGGCTCGTTTCAGCTAAACGTATACGCACCCGTGATAAGCAAGACGAACAAGGAAATATCCGGGAAGGACAGTACATGAAATTCATGACCCTCGAAGACCTGACGGGTATTTATGACACGGTACTCTTTCCAAGGATCTATGCTCGGATGGCCGAGCATACGCTGTCTTACGGCCCGTTTTGTGTCGAGGGTATCGTGGACGAACGATATAACACGGTTAATGTCACGCGTATCGCACTGGTGCGTAATAAACTGCCCCAAATGGATATTGACGCTTCGTTGACCATCGAAAAGCAGGAAGTGTATGCGAAACAAAAATCCGACAGCGATACCTATGACGACGACTACATTGTTCCAATTGAAATGGAAACCATAGAGCTTCAGATTATAAAAGCATCTTAACCGGAGCGCATAACAATTAAGCCAAAGACCGCTGATGCCGTACAAAAAAATGACCAAGCAAAAAATGCTTAGTCATTAACGGTGTGGACACTACGCTATCCCTGTCAAACCCAGATTTTATTCAAGGACTAGCTTCCTTGTACTGCCTCAGGCCATTCTTTCAAGATTTGCAACCGCGGGACACCATATGATTCGTTGGCCAGTGTAAATTTAAATAAGAGATGAAGACATTTGTTCAATGGTTTTTTGTTCTAACCGTATTAATAGGTTTTGCCTGCGATAAATATTCGCCATCCGGTGAGAATGACGTCCTCATCCAGCCTCCCGATATTGACGTATCCATTGATCTTTCAACACCTATTGATACGATAAGGGGCTCAGGAATCATACGACTTCGATACGCTATCGATATGGGGACAAAGGAATTCTCTAGAGCAGTCATCAATATCGACGACAAATGGAGATATGAAACCGACAGCTTGAACACCTACTCCCTACGGTTAAGATATCGAACTTATTTTGTGATGATATGAAGAAATTGTATCATACAATGATGTTTGTTCAGAAGGAAAATCATTTTAGAATTCTGTAATTTCGAGATCCAGATACCGATAAACATTGCTTGCTCTTGAGACGAGCGCTAAACTCTCGAATTTTGACTCCCACCACGCCAATCATATTGTGGACTCTTTCTTGCCAATCTATAAATACCTGACGAATGCCAAAGAAGCCGCTATTCTGCGTAAATGAGCCAGGGGACCTATGGTTTTTTTGTGGACCAACACGCCCATGAATTTGACACAGCTGAGGAATTAATCATTTAGTCTAGTCAGCCATAGACTAATATTATCATTAGCAATTCAGTTTTGTGGACCGCGAATGGTTTTCAATATAAGTTGTTCATTATTAAAAACATGTGCATGCAAGTTTACCCAAATTAAAAATATTTTTATGCAATTTCTCATTTTTGCTGTCTTATTGTAGAGACTGTACAGATGAGTGCGATTAAATGAGCATTCAATTCACAGATCGAGGTTAAAATGACTCATGACGCCATGTCAAAGGTTCTAAAGAAAATATTTTTTTACGTAAGTAAAATAAACACAAATGCTTTTGACAGGCTTCGGAAATTTTACAAATATTTTTATGCAATTTCATGGTTTTTGCCGTCTTATGGATAAGGATAAGGGGATCTTCTTTCAAAAATCAATTAGTAAAGTTTAACATTAACAAGGAACCGAAAAAATGAATAAGTTACGAGCCTTCATATTGATATCTTCACTGGTTCTGAATATTGGTGAGTGCGTTGCACAAGAATATTGGGAACTAGAAACTGTAGTACCGCCCGAGGTCTCACATTTTAAAATCGGACTAAAATCTGATGTCGCAGCAACGGGAGCTTTAAATATTTCAATTCCATTATTGACCGTTCCTGGTCGAGGTGGTTTTGATTTTCCAATATCACTGGGTTATACTGCCGGAATCAAGACGCGGCAGCAGTCCTCATGGGTAGGTTTGGGGTGGTCATTGGACCTAGGCAATATTACACGCGTTGTTCGTTTGCTGCCTGACTATGACAGTGTGAGAACAGAAAAACTCAATCATGATTATCCAGATTATTATCTAGTGTCCCTTCCAAATTTTTCGTCTGTGATGAACCAAATGGACACAATACGAACCAATCCTCCAAGATTTGTTCTTGAAAATACTAATGCGTGGAAAGTAGATGTTCGCTACAAAACATTTGGCGGGTTCAGATGGCCATATAATAATGATTTTACCGACAATTATGATAGCGCTTATTACTATGGTGGTGGCAATTGGAAATACGGAACTCAGATGGTATTTGACAACAATCCATATAATGGAACGACCTCAGGCAAGAGGGATACCTCATATCGAGACATTGATAAATTTATCCTGACTTCTTCCGATGGCACTAGATACGTGTTTGGTTTAGCTCTCAGATCTGAAGATCGAATGGGTGGAATAGTCATGGAGCATATTTCAAATTGGCGATTGACAGCTATTTTGTCTCCCGATTTTATAGATGGGGGTGGTGATGATTTAAACCCGATGGATGTTAATGAGTTGAGTTGTAAGGGTTCCTGGATTTATGTGAAGTATAGATCTATTGAAAATATGCGCCTAAGAAAATACGAAAACCCAAACTTGCTAATGCAAGTCACTTATCCAGATACGATCTATACACCAACCCACAAAGTTATTTTCACAACATCAACCCGTTATGATATTGGATTCGCTATTCCAGAGCCTTACATCGGTGCAGGCTTCCCATATAATGCATATGGAATGGATGTGCTCCCACGAAAGCTGGACAAGATTGTTCTAATTGAAAGGACTGGCAATAAGACCATCAAACGATTCGATTTTATTTTTGCTCCAAAAGTAAACCAGCTTGCTCATGCTTATGAGGTTCGAGTCATTCAAGGCGTTCAGTGTGATTCTTTAGGAAAATTGACTTTAAAAATGATTGTACCTTATGATACCAGTTCTATGCCTGACAATGCGTATCAATTCGAATATCATAAGTTCAACCCTTTTTACTATGATTCACATTTTTATCAAGCTGGCAGTGACCCTGTCGATTTGACTGCTGGTTTTCCGATTAGTGGAATCCTAAGCACACCTGGCGATTCATATTCTAGGCGAAGGACCGATTTATTTGGCTATTTCTATGGGCGACGATCCGAACTCTCCTATTACTGCTCTCAATATCAATTGGGAAGTGATTCCAACGAAGTTATTAATACTGACGGGGCAGTTGCATATAGCTTAAAAAAGATCATATATCCTACTGGTGGTTTTGAGTATTATGAATATGAAAAAAACCAATTTGACGCAACCGATAAAGATACATCTAAATGGGGGTCAGGTGCTGTTGACATCGTAGGAAATTCAGGCAATGGATTAAGGCCAAATGGAGAATGTGGAATTCGTATTAAGAAAAAGACTGTGAGTAAAGGTGATGCGACATCACATACGATTGAATATCAATACGGCACGGGTCATTTATCAGCGCCTTCAGTAAATGCATACCGCTATTCGAGCAATATCTTTAGAGTAATGGATTGGGGAAAGAGTGCAGTTGAATACGAGTGGATTCAGGAGAAATATGCGGATAGTTCAAAAGTAAAAAGAACATACTACTTTCCTAACACCTATTTCTACAATCCCCAGCTAAAATTTGCCTCAAATAATATTTACACTTATTATTCATACCAGCCAGATATTTTGGTTGTCGAAAAAAGTCATGATTGGAAGCGAAGCTATCTGAAAAAGACGGAGTATCTTAATTCGAATAACCAAAGAACACAATGTATCGACAATGTGTATAGTTTCTTGGTTAAGGATTCTATGAAAACCTTTTATAAAGAAAAAACGACGAATAAGATATATTACACCACCATGTACTGCGGGATTGTTCTGAAGAATACCCAAATTGATACGATGTATGACCAGTCAGGCTCTAATCCAATCAGCAAGGCTTCGTCCTACGTTTATACCCTAAAAGGTTTTCCAAGGGTTGCAACAGATTTCAATAGTGACGGAAGAATGAGAAAGTTTGTGACTGATTACATGCTCGCTGACAGTGTTTCATATTCGGGCGTGGCATTGGACATGTTCAACAAGAACATGTATTCAGCAATCAAAGCAAAACGACTTTACGAAGACGATACCCTGAAGAACTATACAGAGTATAACTATAAAGTTTTTGACCCAATCTGGCTAAAAAGAATCTACATCGATAAAAAATATCAATGGCGTGATGCTAATTCAAATAACATAGTTGATTCTGGAGAATTACTGACTACCGCAACTGTGGATAGCCTGGATAATTTTGGGAATCCACTTATTGTTACAGATCCCAATGGAGTTAAGAACTACTTCACATGGTATCAAAATTCAAAATTGGCAAGTAAGACCAAATTTAATCAAAAGGTGTCTTACACCTATAATCAGTTTCATCAGGTCAGAAGCATTATCGACGAAAACAACAATGAGACGAGATATGTGTATGATAATTTCTGGAGGCTCAGGCAAATCATTAGTCCCGATGGAAAGATCCTGAGAGAATACCAATACAACTACAAGCAGTAACCCTTAATTCGGAAATTCATATGAAAACCATACAAATATTTAAAGTAATTAGCCTGATCGCTTTGGTATCAGTGAGCGTACTTGGGCAATCACGGGATCAAAATTACATTATAAGCCGTTCTTATCCATCCGGCAAAGATACGACTGGGGCGGCGCCTAAAGATTCGATAGTCTCCATATCTTATTACGACGGCACGGGTCGGGAGTTTCAGACGCAAACCTTGAGCGACACCAATACAACAGTGATCGTGTCAAGCAAGTTTTATGACAATAAGAGCAGACTGATCGCCACAACTAAGCCGTTTCAAACAACTAAAGACAGTTTGAAACTAATTAGTAATTCAACCCTGTACGGATCTTTTGCAGGTACAGGACCAGCAACCGGTCAATTGTCAACGGCATTTAGCGGCGATACCAGCGCTTATGAAAGACTATGGTATCTGAACGAACCAACGGACCGTGTTTCGTCAAGTATGCCATTCGGCAAGATATATCATGCGAATAATCACTATACCACGGCCTTCTATGGGACGGATC
>JAEUSK010000176.1 GCA_016787925.1 bacterium
GTAAAATTCACTTTGAGGCGGCAGCCTGATATTGCCAAGGGTGTCGATGAATCCCAGCCTGTTTTTTTCATCGAGTACGGCGATCCAGCCGTTGCCTATGTCGTCAGCCATGATGAATTGGGGCGTTAAAAGGATCCGGCCTTCCAGGTTTCTGAATCCGATCTTTTCGTTCTCTTCGTATTGAATAAGGTTCTTTGAATAATAACGGCAACTCTCGCTTTTCAGAATGAATTCGCCGGCATGATCGACAATGCCCTTGTCATTGCCGGACTGGGCATAGAACAATCCGTCGCCGCATTCGCCGAGATAGTCAAATTCTTTTTCCGTTGTGAAATTTCCGCTCTTGTCGATGATGCGCCATCGGTTGTAATTAACGATCACAAGGGCATATCCCGAATGAAAATCATACGCACTGCCAAAGCGGGGTTTGATCACGAATTTCCCCTGCGCGTTGACATATCCCCAGCCGCCGTCGGCATCAACGGCGATGAGCCCTTCAGCAGGATAACTCATTTCCATGAAAACAGGCTCGATGACGATGATTCCGTTGGAATCAACCAATCCGTATTTCCCGTTCTTTTCAAATTTAGCGTATCCGTTATTAAAACCATATACCGTTTCAAATGCGGGTTCGACTATCCATGATCCGTTGCGGTTAATGAGTCCCCACGCTTCGTTTTTTTTTGCCCATGCGGCTCTTCCGTGAAATTCCGGCGGCTGGTCAAATTGCGGGTCGAATAGCGCTTCGCTGTACGAATTCAATAGCCCGTATTTGCCGCTTTTTTCTGTTATAATAAATCCGTTCTCCGGCGCATACGCATGATCCCAGTCGAATTGCGGGCGGATTATAATGGCGCCTTCCTTATTAATGAACCCCCATTTCCCATTCTCCCGGATAGGATACAACGTTTCCTGCGCGCTAATATGGATGCCTACAAAAAAAAGAAAAACAAGTAAACGATCAGTCATAGATTCCTGCCGGTTTAATGAAAGGAATAAATTGGATTTGGGTAACAACAAAAATATAATATACGTCTGCGATGAATATCAAAGAGTATTTGACGTAAAATAAATTGCTCTTCGAAAGGAAAATTCTTATGTTTTTTTATTCTACGGAGAAAGTAACATGCTGAAATGCAAAACAAAAAAACAAAGAAAAGAGTTTGAGTTTTATCCTCTGACTTCCGCCCGGTGGGAAGATTTCCAAAGGTTATTCGGAGAGCGTGGTGCGTGCGGCGGCTGCTGGTGTATGACCTGGCGACTAAAAAAATCTGAATTTGATATGCACAAGGGCGCCGGCAACAAAAAACTAATGAAGAAAATTGTATGGGGAGGAAAAGAACCCGGCATTATAGCGTATAATCAAGGTATACCGGTCGGCTGGTGCGCGGTGGCGCCGCGGACAGAATTTATTCGCCTCGAAGGGTCACGCGTACTAGCGCCCATCGATGATCTGCCGGTGTGGTCGATCACATGCTTTTTCATTACTAAAGAATTCCGCCGTAAAGGTTTGTCGACCGAATTGCTCAAAGCGGTCATCGCGTATGGCAAAAAGAAAAAAGTGAAAATTCTTGAGGCCTATCCCGCCGAACCCTATACCGATAATATTCCCGCGGCTTTTGCATGGACTGGCATTCCATCCGCTTTTCTTAAAGCAGGTTTTACGGAAGCTGCGCGAAGGTCAAAAGCGCGACCAATTATGCGTTATTATTTGTAGTGGATTCAAAATCATTTCAATTAAAATTGAGAGAGCAAAAATGAAAACATTTTTTTCAATCGCCGGCGTTATTTTAGGCGCGTGTATCATATCTTTTTTACTCATCGGCTTTTTTATGCCGAGGTTGGATTACAAAATCAAGTTCGAAGTGGATCAACCGGTTGAACAGACATTCAAAGCCTTTATGGACGTGACGTTGATGGGACAGTGGATGACCGGCTTTAAAAGAGTGGAGACACTGAGCGGAAAACCCGGCGAAGTTGGGAGTAAATATCGGCTCGTTTTTGCAGAAGGGGACGGGGACGTCATAGTCGACGAAGAGGTGATCGCTGTGAAGGAAAATGAACTTTTTATTTTCAGCATGGAAAATGATTTTCTGAGCGGAACCGGTGAATTTCGTTTTGCAGAAAAAGAAGGAAAAACAGAGATTACGTATATCAACGATACCGCCGGAAAGAACATAATTTATAAAACCATGTTGGCGTTATTCCGGTCCAATATTATGGAGAGAAATACTAAAGATTTTGAAAAATTAAAATTGCTCATTGAAAATTCTAAATAGGAAGGTTTTATGAAATTCATCCGCATATATTCTTTTTTGTTTGCTCAACTTTTTTTTGTTCAGTTGAACTACTCCCAAGACACGCTTACCACAGTCAGCGGCTTAAAATACATGGTTACAAAAAAGGGAACCGGGGAGCCGGCAAAAACAGGTTTTGTCGCGGAGGTCTTATACAAAGGCTTTTTCACCGACGGTAAAGTCTTTGATCAGGCGCAAGACCGTGAGAAGCCGTTCAGTTTTGTTTTAGGAAGCGGCCAGGTGATCAAAGGTTGGGATGAAGGCGTTGCGCTGATGAACGTCGGTGATCAGTTCCAATTGATCATTCCTCCGCAGTTGGCGTACGGAAAAAAAGGTATTCCGGGAGTCATTCCGCCCAATACGGCATTGCTGTTTGATGTGGAATTACTCTCTGTGCGCGACGCTAATATTGTTGTGGCAAAAATACCTTCGAATACCCTGCTGGATGCGAAACAGCTTGCGGCAAGTCTTCAGGCGGCCAGGCAAAAGCCGGGCGATACGGTTACCACTTCCAGCGGGCTGACATATGTTGTCGGTAAAAGAGGCAGCGGCGTGCCGGCGCAGGCGGGCAAATCGGTTGAAGTTCATTATTCCGGATTTCTGATCAATGGAAAAATGTTTGACTCTTCTCGTGATCGCGGGGAACCATTTGAATTCATTCTCGGCCAAGGATTGGTCATCAAAGGCTGGGATGAGGCTATTGCTCTGATGCGGGTGGGCGATCAGCTTCGCCTGATCATACCGCCGCAATTGGCTTATGGCGAAAGAGGCGCCGGCGGAGTCATCCCGCCCCATGCAACGTTGTTGTTTGACGTTGAACTAATGGGCGTCGGCGAGCCAAAAACATCGATCTCGGACGTTGTGGCCGCAATTATTTTTGAAAAAGGCATCCAGGCGGCGGTTGATGAATATCGTAATTTGAAAAACACTCAACCGGATACATATAATTTTAAAGAAAGCCAGCTGAATATGCTGGGATACCAATTGATGCAGGCAGGAAAAACGGCAGAAGCCATTGAAGTGTTTAAGTTGAATGTGGAATCCTATCCGCTCTCCGCAAACGTATATGACAGCCTTGGTGAGGCCTGTCTTATTAGCGGCCAGAAAGAACTCGCCAGGATCAATTACAAAAAGGCGGTTGAACTAAATCCTAAAAATGTGAATGCCATTGAAATATTAAAAACACTTGAACCGAAATGAAACCGAAACTCCGCTTTTAATTGGCGATCCTAACCCGATATCTCCGTAGTTTAGGTATGGAATAAAAAGACTTCTATTACGTTAGAATCCGGCACAAGATATTCACTTTATCGGAAAGGATAATTATGCGCTATAGTGTGTTCGCCGTATTTTTTTCTGGTGTGTTGTTGCTTTCCTGCGCAAGTAAAAACGAGTATGCCCAAAATTCCAAACTTAATGATAAACCCATGAAAGACAAAATTATGAAGAGCGACGAAGAATGGAAAAAGGAACTTTCGCCCGAAGAGTATCGCGTGCTGCGTGAAAAGGGGACGGAACGCGCATTTACGGGGAAGTATTATCAGAATCACGATGACGGAATATATTATTGCGCGGCGTGTGATAATCCTTTATTCAGCTCCAAAACCAAATTTGAATCGGGCAGCGGCTGGCCGAGTTTTTATGAACCCATTCCGGGCGGAATAGAATCGGAAACCGACAACAGTTTCGGCATGGCGCGAACGGAGATCCTGTGCGCGCGGTGCGGCGGGCATTTGGGACACGTATTTGACGACGGGCCGAAACCGACCGGATTGAGATATTGCATCAATTCCGTTTCTCTGGATTTCAAAAAAGAATAAATCGTTTTAAGACCAAATACATGAACAAATGAATCCGTCCGGTCCTCCCCAGACGGATTTTTTCTTTTTCTCTTTCGAGTCAAAAAAAAAATTCATAACGTTTCACCATATTTGTTTAACTCTAAATGAGGTATTTCTATGCCTGAGCAAAAATCTCAAAATTTATTGAAATCATTTCCCGGCGTGTTTTGGCTGG
>JAEUSK010000178.1 GCA_016787925.1 bacterium
GGTATGTGTAACTCGATGACCAGAATTCTACTAACGGGTTCTGGTCATTTTTTTTGGCGACGTAGCCAAGTGGTAAGGCAGGGCTCTGCAAAAGCCCCATCAACAGTTCGACTCTGTTCGTCGCCTCAGTTCTTTCATAATTGTCGAAAATTACCTCAGCTCGGGTGGCGGAACTGGTAGACGCACAGGACTTAAAATCCTGCGGGCCTCAAAGCCCGTACCGGTTCGATTCCGGTCCCGAGCACAGCAAAAAAATTTCGGACTCGTAGCTCAGTTGGTTAGAGTACTACGTTGACATCGTAGGGGTCACTGGTTCGAATCCAGTCGGGTCCACAGGAATAAAAAAATCCTCCGGATAAATTCCAGAGGATTTTTTATTATCCCAAGTGATTTACTCGCCTACTTGAATATTTCTCCAAAAAATAACTTCATATCTGCCCACGACGCGGAATCGGCCACGGTATTATATGCAATGGCCATGTCGAATTTTTTTGCGAGTGAATCAGCCGCGGGGTTAGTGAATCCGTGCAACGCGCCGTCATACGATTTGAATGTGTAGCTCACGCCCGCGTCGTCCATTTCTTTTTTGAACGCGTCGATGTCGGATTGCGGTACGAATTTATCCGCGGCGCCGTTGCAGACCAGAACTTTGGTTTTCATTTCTCCTTTTTTAGCCGGTGTGGATGTGCTTAGGCCGCCGTGAAAACTCACGACTGCTTTTAAATCCAGACCTTGACGCGCCATGTTTAAAACGGTCGAGCCGCCGAAACAATAGCCGATTGCGCCGATATTATTTACATCAACGTTTGGATTGGCTTTCAGAATTTCCATGGCTTTTACGAATCGAGCTGCCGCTCCGGGCCCGCGTTTCATGACCTCACCGGCAAACATGCCCGCCTCTTTGGGATGTTCGGCTGTTTTACCGTCGCCGTACATGTCGACCGCAAGCGCTACGTAGCCTAGTTCCGCCAGCATGTCCGCGCGATGGCGGGCATAGGGTGTATGTCCCCACCATTCGTGCACGACCAGAATACCCGGACGTTTGCCCTGCTTCTGTGTGTCCCAGGCGACATACCCTTTCATATTTACACTGTCTGCGGAATACGTGACCTCTTCACCATGAATTCTTGGTTTCGGCATTTCGGCCTTCTTAGGTTGACAGGCGCTGAACAGCACCAATGCCGTGACGACTAAGACACTTAATCTCATATACACCTCCGTGATTTTGAATGTAAGGGATGAACACAATCAAACTATTTTGAACGAAATTTTCAAGTAAAATTATGCCTGCTATTGATCCGGTTTTTTTTCGAATACAAAAGTGAACCATTATCAGTTGAATTGGTTTTTAATGCGATGATGTTTTGATTTATAAAACAAAATAGTTATAATTTAATATTGTTTTCACATGATTAGGAAGGAACTGAAATGCTGAAATGTATTGGAATACGACGTGAGACCAAGGATAAGACCCAGAGCCGTACGCCGCTTTCACCGGATCAGGTTCGCCGTCTTGTTTCGGATCACGGGATAAAGGTGGTGGTTGAATCGTGGGAACGCCGGGTATTTGCCGACGAAGAATACCGCACGGCAGGCGCCGAGGTGTCCGATGACCAGAAGTCGTGCAATATAATTTTCGGTGTCAAAGAAATTGCGCCGGAATATCTGGCTCACGGACAGACATATTGTTTTTTCTCCCATACGGTCAAAGGCCAGGCTTACAATATGCCGATGCTGCAGACGATCATAGATCGCAAGATCACGCTGCTCGATTATGAAATGGTTACCGACGATCAAGGCCGGCGGTTGATTTATTTTGGCGATTATGCAGGATATGCCGGAATGGTCGACGGACTGTGGGCTCTGGGCCGGCGGCTGGATCACGAAGGAATTACCAATCCATTCTCGCACATTCGATACGCTACGGATTATGCGGGACTTTCTGAGATTCGTGAAGCGCTTGGTGTAACTGCAGCCCAAATTCGCCGGGATGGCCTGGATCCTCAACTCGTTCCGTTTGTGTGCGGTTTTACCGGCTACGGGCACGTTTCTAAATCCGCACAATCCCTATTTGATATTCTGCCCGTTGAAACGATCGCCGCCTCCGATCTGGAATCCTTTATGCAGCGCGGTTCATTTTCCAATAAATGCGTTTACAAAGTTGAGTTCAGTAAACCGGATCTGTATGTGTCGGCAAAGCATGGTGAAGGGTTTGATGCGCAATGTTTTCGGGAAGATCCGTCTGCGTTCCAATGCATTTTCGAACGTTACGTTCCGCATCTGGCTATGATCGTTAACGGTATTTACTGGGAACCGCGTTTCCCACGTTTGCTGACCAAAGCTTTTATGCACCGATGGTTTCCATCCGCGCAAGACCCGCGTCTGCGCGTGATCGCGGACATTACCTGTGATGTAGACGGCTCAATCGAACTGACGGTCAAGGAAACCAACGCCGACAACCCGGTGTTCGTATACGAACCGGCCTCAGAAACGGTTCGAGACGGATGGGAAGGAACAGGCCCCGTCATATTGGCAGTGGACAAACTGCCGACTGAACTTCCGCTTGAGTCATCGCAGGCCTTCGGCGAGTCGCTAATGCCCTGGGTCCCGACTCTCGCAAATATTGACTTCACAAAACCGTTGGATCAGTTACTATTACCGGAATCGTGGGAGCGTGCGCTGATCGTTCACAACGGAATTCTAACGCCCCGATACAAAGATCTCCAAAAATCAATTGATAAGGAAAATCTAAAATGAAATTAAAAACGAAAACGATACTTATTTTGGGAGCAGGGCAAAGTACTTCAGCGTTGATTGCCTACCTGCTCAATCATGCGGAGGAACAAGATTGGTTTATCATCGTTGCTGACCGTGACGAATCGCTTGTAAAACAGAGGCTGAACGGCCATCCGCGCAGTCAGGGCGTGCGGTTGGATGTGAACGATGCCGCCACACGAACGGCTCTTATTGCCAAATCGGCCGTGGTGATCAATATGCTGACGCGTCCTTTTCAGCAAATGATTGCCGTCGACTGCCTTAGTAACGGCGCGCACATGCTGTCCGCATCTTACGAGGATCCAAAAGTTCGCGCACTGGATACCGAGGCGCATCGCCGTAACCTTGCGATCATTAACGAGCTCGGTTTGGATCCCGGCATCGATCACATGTCAGGCATGTCTCTGATCAACCGCGTACACACCAATGGCGGCATCATAACCAGTTTTAAGTCCTACGGCAGCGGACTGCCGGCGCAGGAGTTGGATACCAATCCGCTTCGTTATGTCATAACATGGAATCCGCGCAACGTGCTCATGGCAGGAGAGGATGGCGCCGTATACAAGGAGAACGGCAAAGTAAAAATGCTGCCGTTTCATCAGCTCTTTCAACGTACGTGGAGCGTGGACATCGAAGGGCTGGGCAGTTTCGAGGCATATCCTAACCGCGATTCTCTGTCCTATGAGGCCGCGCTAGGACTGGCAAAAGTTAAGACCATCATCCGCGGTACGTTGCGTTTTCCGGGTTGGAGTGAAACATGGCAGCAGGTCGTATTCCTCGGGCTCGCCAACGAATCGCTGCACATGGCCCGCCTGAACGAAATGACCTATCGCGACATGACGGAAATGTTTGTGCCCGCCGATGTCGGGGGCACGAGCCTGGAACAACGCGTGGCGAATCATCTCGGGATCAATCCGACGGGACGCATTATGTCTAACCTGAAATGGCTCGGCCTTTTCAGCCGCGATGTAATAGGCATCGATGCAAACACCGTTGCGGATGTGATGATACACCTGATAAAAAATAAATTACGCATGCCGGCAAAAGGGCGCGATATGGTTATTCTGCGCCATGAGCTCGAAGTTGAATACCGCGATCCCAAACTGCGCAAGGAACTCATCACGTCCACTATGGTCGATTACGGAATTGCGAACGGAGAAACCGCAATTGCCAAGACGGTGGGGTTACCTGTGGCGATCACGGCGAAATTACTGCTCACGGGAAAAATTCCTCTGCGCGGTTGTCAGATTCCAACCCATCCTGCGATTTATGAACCCGTGCTGCGGGAATTGGAAATTCAGGGAATAAAATTCGATGAAGTAGTTACCGCGTTATAGATGTAAGTTGATAAGAATCCATTCCACGGTATATGAGGCAGAAAACATGAGTTCAAAATATTTATTTTTGCTGCTTATTTTATCGGCTTGCGGCCCAAAGAAAGAGGCTACGATCACGCGTGTCACTGACGCGGGTACAACGCCGTTGCCACTGGTATTAAATTCGCTAGTTGGCACACGTGAAGGGTATCATGCAAATGCCGTGATGATATTTGTAGATATAAGTTCGCATGATTCGCTGATTATCCGATTTACGCTGGAACCCGGCGTACCGACGAAGTTCGTCAGCGGAGAATATAGTTGGAATAGGCTTAGCGGCGAAGTGACATGCTCGTCCGTCGATTTTTTTGGAGGACAAGGCGGGGTACCAAGCATCGGGGGGAATTTTTTGTTCACAACTGCGGACGGTTCCCGGTTTGCCGTTTTCCTGCCGACGACGGAGATGAAAATGAAGAAGTAAGCCGTGTATGTATTGAAGCCGGCGCGAGCGTGAGTCATTTCATCACGGCCAGAATAAGAATGACATAATTAAAAAGGTAGAAACAGTCTAACTAACTAAAATACTGCAAGCATGTTCTCAGACGAATTCAAAACCGTAGAAACGCGCGCCGAAGCTGTGATCTCAGACCGCGGATGCCGTTTCATTGGAGTAATCGTTCCTGCCGATACCATGGAAAAAGCGGACGTTTTTATTCAAACACTTAGACAAGAATATCCGGATTTGTTGGATTGCGTGTATGCGGTTCGTCTGGGCTTGCAACCGGACCGTACGTTGCGTTCGAATGGTTCTGTTGGCCATGTTATTTTGAATATCCTGGAAGCCGAAGATATCACCAATGCCCTATTGGCCGTTGTCCGCGAAGCGCAGGATATATCTCCTAAAAGCGCATCAGATCAGGCTTACCGCGATGCGGGTTTGAATGCGGTCCGCCGTTCAAAAGTCGTAACGCGCATATTGTACGACGTTCTGCAATTTCAAATTTCCCGCGACGATCTTGAAACCGTCTCGCGCCTTATCACTGATCATCGCGGCAAGATTATTCAAACCGTGAGTGAACCTGATCTCATCCTCAGCGTCAAGATCAGAAAAATTCAATCCGAGGCTCTTAAAAAGATTCTCGTGGATGCCACGCACGGCCGGACTTCTGCCCTCTAAGATTTTCCTTCGGAATATTGCCCCCTAAAATGAGTTGAAGTATTACAACCAAATATAAGCGAGGTATTATGTCTATTCGGCCCGTTAAGCATATTATCCAGTCCAGACCCACGATGGAAGGCGCAGGCGTCAAATTACGGCGCGCATTCGGTTTCGGTGATACGGCGGATTATGATCCGTTTTTATTGTTCGATGATTTCCGCAACGAAAATCCTGAAGATTACATGGCCGGATTTCCATGGCATCCGCACAGAGGAATTGAAACCATCACGTATGTTCTTGCAGGTGAGGTGAGCCACGGTGATAGTTTGGGAAATGTAGGTACATTGGGCGCTGGGGATGTGCAGTGGATGACCGCGGGAAGCGGCATACTTCACCAGGAAATGCCGAAAGGCGATGAACGCGGACGCATGCACGGTTTTCAACTCTGGGCAAATCTCCCGGCCGCACACAAAATGACCAAGCCGCGTTATCAGGATGTGATTTCGCGCGACATTCCTGAAGTGACGGAGGACGACGGCACAGCCGTGCGCGTTATCATCGGAAAGTTCTGGGGAAAAACCGGGCCGGTGGATGGTATCGCAGCCGATCCAAGGTATCTTGATGTTTCCGTTCCTCCAGGGAAACGAAAAACATTAAAAGTTGAATTGGATCATCATGCTTTTGCGTACGTTTTCGAAGGCTCCGGTACATTTCGCGATGCGTCCAGCCCGAGGGCTGTGCCGACCGAAGTGGTGGGTTCCGGACGCGAAGTCGAATTACTCATGGCGGGCAATCGCTCGCTGGTTTTATTTGATCGCGGCGACGAGATCACGATGCAGGCGGGGGAGCAGGGAATCCGGTTTCTTCTGGTTTCAGGCCGGCCGCTGCAGGAACCCGTTGCATGGCACGGACCCATTGTGATGAATACTCAAGATGAATTACGCGAGGCCATAACGGAACTCCGAAACGGTACTTTTATAAAGAAATGATATACCCGCCATAGAGCTTCTCCTTTTGCCAAGGTTTAATCAAATCTCAGCAGGGCGCAAGCCAATTGCTGACCCGCGCTTCTCAAAAAACATTGAAACGAGATAAAAATGTAAATGTAATATTCTTGTAAAATAAGCTGAAACATGGTGTGGTATCATTGACAAGATTTTGATTTTACCATAGATTGACGGTGAAATTGCGTAATACTTTACCATTAAATATTATGAATTTACTCGTCGTCGGAATCAATCACAAGTCAGCGCCGCTGGAATTACGAGAACGCGTTTGCATATCGAAAGAGGAAAGAGAATTCCTCATCCCTGTTTTGCAGGAAAAATATTTCAACGAATGTCTGATTGTCACCACGTGCAATCGTACGGAAATCTACGGAATTACAAAAAGAGCGGATACGGTGCCCGATCAAATCATTGCAGAATTACTTCAATTCAAAAACGCTTCAGATATAGACAGGAAATATTTTTTTGATTACCGCAACGAAGAAGCCGTTCGCCATTTATTCTCTGTGGCTTCCGGCGCCGATTCGATGGTAACCGGCGACATACAAATCCTGTGTCAGATTAAGGATGCATTTCACGCGTCAATGACACTATGCGCCGAGGGCCCATTTCTGAAACGTCTGAAGCAGTCTACTTGCCGTATCGGTAAACGATCACGCAGGGAAACGTCGATTTCCGAAGGAACCGTTTCCGTCAGCTATGCTGCAGTTGAATTGCTGCACAACAGTCTCGGGTGTCTTCAAAATAAAACGGCATTGCTCATCGGCGCAGGAAAAACAGGCCGCCTGACGGCTAAACACCTGACCGCTAAAGGGATTGGCCAATTGTATCTTGCCAACCGGACGGCTTCCAAAGCAGATTCCATCATTGAAGAATCCGGCGGAACGTATGTTCCGTTCGATGAGTTGCTTACTGCCGTGGCAAAATCCGATATAGTTGTGACTGCGGTGGACTGCGTATCGCCGATCATCACGCGACCCATGCTCGAAAAAATAATGATGCAGCGATCGGATCGGACTTTGTATGTCGTCGATATCGGACTTCCTCGAAACATTGCCCCCGACGCAACCGGCGTGACAAATATCCGGTTGTGGGACATGGATGCCTTATCAGAGATTGTAGAGCATAATCGCCTTCAGCGCCTTGCCGAAGTAAAGAAAGTAGAACGTATCATCGACGAGGAATGGGCAGAATTTGACGCATGGGAAAATATTCATCAGGTTGGCCCAACGATATTTGACCTCAATACGCTTTTTGAAGATATCCGCCAGAATGAAGTGACGAAATACCGGCACCGGTTTGATGAGCCGGAAAGAGAATTAGTTGAACTCATCACGCGCCGTATCGTGAACAAACTTCTGCATAAGCCGATGGTCAACCTAAAACACGATGCGGGATCGGCACTTCAGCATCAGCACGAAAACTCGCTGCGTAAACTGTTCGAGTTGAACCGGTCGGGCAGGAACTGACCGATGGCGAATAAAAATCATATCCGTATTGGCACTCGCGGCAGCGCCCTGGCTTTATGGCAGACTGAATATATAAGCCGTGAACTCCTGCGCATTAATCCCGGCCTTCGGATCGAAAAAATCATCATCAAAACCACCGGCGACATTATTTTAGATTCCCCGCTTTCCGCCATCGGAGACAAAGGGCTTTTCACAAAGGAAATCGAAAAGGCAATGCTGGACAACAAAATTGACCTGGCCGTTCACAGCATGAAAGACCTTCCCACCGTGTTAGCCGATGGACTTACTATCGGCCTCGTCACGCAGCGGGAAGATGTTCGCGACGTATTCATAAGTCATCCGGACAAATTGTACAAAACTTTGGATGAGGTAAGGAACGGAGGGAGCATTGCAACCGGAAGTCTTCGCCGAAAAAGTCAGTTACTTCACTACCGGCCGGATATAAAGACAGTGGACATTCGCGGTAATCTGAATACACGTCGAAAAAAATTGGAAGAATCTGACTGGGACGGCATGCTGCTCGCGCGGGCCGGTGTGACCCGATTGGGTTGGGATGAATTGGTCACCGAAATTCTTGATTTGGAAATAATGTTGCCGGCCGTCGGCCAGGGCGCATTGGCTGTTGAAATTCGTGAGGATGATAACGAATTGGCCTCGCTTATCCGACCTCTTGAAGATACGGCAACGCGCCGGGCGGTGACTGCGGAACGGGCATTGTTGCGAAAACTCGAAGGAGGATGTCAGATACCGATTGGCGCGTATGCCCGCCAGGACAAGGACATACTCCGTATGGATGCCGTAGTGGGTTCACTCGACGGCCAAAGAATGATTCGTGACCGGATCGAAGGCCCGCCTTCAAATTCGCAGGCTCTTGGAGAAAAACTGGCCGACATGCTTCGGAAACAAGGAGCCGATGCAATTTTAGCCGAAATCAGGGCATCCGATGAAAACGATGCCAAGTCATAATCCGCATGTTGCATTAACCGGTAAACGCATACTGGTTACCCGCCCCGCTGAGCAGGCGAATGAATTTATTTCCCTTTTGCAAGATGCAGACGCTGAGGTGGTTTTATTTCCAACTATCACGATAAGCCCGGCAAATGATTGGTCTTCCTGCGATGACGCGTTGGACAATCTTGATTTATGGGATGCATTAATATTCACCAGCGCTAACGGCGTTCGTTATTTTGTCGAACGTGCCCGAGAGGTATTTCCCCACCTGATTCAAAAACTGCAAAAATGCACGACGTATGCCGTTGGTGAAAAAACGATGGCCGTAGCGGATTCTTTTGGTTTGCCGGCATTATGTTTTAATCAGGCGCAGAACGCAGAACTCCTAGCGGAGGAACTCGCACGGCGAGTGAAAGGAAAAATTCTTTTTCCTTGCGGCAACCTTACGGGCGATACGGTAAAGAAAAGGCTGTTAAAGGCTGGAATCAGCTTATCACAGGTAGTCGTTTATCAAACTCTGCCGTTCAAACCGGATAACACCGATCATGTGATCTTCGATTTGAAAAATAAAAATATTGACGTCGTCGTTTTTTTTAGTCCCTCCAGTATAAAACATTTTCTCGATCTTATTCCGCAGTCTTATTTAGATCCATGCGCCATTGCGGCTATCGGAACGACGACGGCAGCGGCTGCGCGCAGCCATGGATTGTTACCTGATATAGTTGCCGAAACGCCCGATTCAAGAAACCTGATTAAAACGATGGAGAATTATTATCGTGACCGATCATAAAAAAAATAATAACGGAACGGACCACCTTTTTTTGAAAGCATGCCGCCGCGAACCGGTAAGCCGCACGCCGGTATGGTTCATGCGCCAGGCGGGGCGGTATTTGCCGGAATACCGCGCTGTGCGTTCGAAGGTCGACTTTTTGACGTTGTGTAAGACACCGGAACTAGCCGCAGAAGTGACCGTGCAGCCGGTGGAGATCATCGGCGTTGACGCAGCAATCATTTTTTCAGACATACTCGTTATTCCTGAAGCCATGGGGATGGAACTTATTGTGGAAGAAAATAAGGGCGGGCCAAAATTTCCCTCTCCGCTCCGTACCCGCGCTGCGATCGAAAGGTTACACGAGCCAGATCCTTTCTCAGAATTAAAATACGTGCTGGAGGCTCTGCATGTGACTCGGAGATCTCTGAACGGCCGCGTGCCGCTGATCGGATTTTCCGGAGCACCCTGGACGCTTGCAACCTACATGGTCGAAGGACAGGGTTCAAAAAATTTTCGATACATCAAAGAGTGGATGTTTACCCAGCCGGCAGATATTCACCGATTGCTTGATAAATTAACCAAGGCTGTCATTGCTTATCTTAAGGCGCAAATAGAATCCGGCGCGCAAGCCGTTCAGATATTCGACACCTGGGGCGGAATATTGTCGCGCGATGATTTTCGCGAATTTTCATTGCCGTACATAGCTCGTATCGTTTCCTCGGTTCAAACCACCGGGGTTCCCGTGATCGTTTTCTGTAAAGATTGCGGACAAGCGCTGGAGGAAATTATCGGCACCGGTGCGGATGTGATCGGGATTGACTGGACGACTGACATGCGCGCAGCCAGGGAAACAGTTTCCGGCCGCGCCGCGATCCAGGGAAATCTTGATCCCATGATGTTGTATGCGCCGATACCGCGGATTGAAAAGGCTGTCTCGTCTATTCTGCAGTATTACGGGCACGGGGCGGGACATATTTTTAATCTGGGCCATGGAATTCTTCCGGACACGCCGGTGGAAAACGTTCGTGCATTTGTGGATGCAGTGAAGCGGCTGAGCCCTGCATATCATACCTAAAAACGGAATCTTTGCTGCGTGAGGCGGCTTTAAGGAAAATCATGAAACAATTTGATCACATTGACCTGAACCTCTTGCGGAAATACAGCCGGCAGGGGCCAAGGTATACCAGTTATCCGCCGGCGCCCGTTTTCTCAACCGCTTTCGGTCCGCAGTCGTATCTTGATGAAATTCAAAGTACCAACGCATCAGGCGACGCCGCAGATCTCTCGCTTTACTTTCATCATCCGTTCTGTGATACGTTATGTTACTTCTGCGGATGCACGATGCTCGTGACGCGGAGCCGATCGCAGATTAGTCAATACAATTCATATCTTGAAAAAGAAATTGATATGATCGCGCCGATGATTTCGCAGAACCGGCGAGTTTCCCAACTTCACTGGGGCGGAGGAACGCCTTCGTATCTGACGCCGGAGGAAATTCGGCATCTTGGGGCATTTACCGGGTCGCGTTTTAATTATTCGGAAGACATCGAAGCAGGAGTGGAACTGGATCCGCGCGAATTAACGTTTGATCATATGCAGGCGTTTCGTGAAAGCGGATTTAACCGCGCCAGCATGGGTGTGCAGGATTTTGATCCTCAGGTGCAGCAAGCAGTAAACCGCGTGCAGCCTGAATCGATCACCCGCGACGCCGTTAACTGGTGCCGTCAGTTGGGGTTCAAAAGTATTAATCTTGATCTGATCTACGGGCTTCCTTTTCAAACGCTGGCGTCGTTCGAAAAGACGGTTGATATCGTACTGGACATAAACCCGGACCGTATTGCCGTATTTAACTACGCTCATGTTCCCTGGCTGAAAAAACACCAAAAACTGCTGTTGGAAGAAACCATGCCGTCGCCGGAACTGAAGCTTGAAATTTTCAAAATGACCATAGAGAAACTGATTGACGCAGGATATTGGAATATCGGTATGGATCATTTTGCCAAATTTGACGATGAGATGGCGCGGGCGCAGCGCGAACATACGCTATACAGAAATTTTCAAGGTTACTCGACCAAAGCAGGCTGTGACCTTTACGGGTTCGGTATGTCGGCCATCGGCCAATTCAACCAATCGTATCAGCAAAATACAAAAGGAATCGCCGAATATTATCAATTAATTGATGCCGGAAAACCGGCAACACACGCGGGATACCGCATGACGGCGGATGACCATATCCGTAAAGCGGTGATCATGGGATTAATGTGCGATCTAGAACTGGATATGGCCGTGACAGAGAAACAATTCGATATCAGCTTTGAAAACTATTTCCGTGATGCGTTGGTCAAATTAAGAGAATTTATTGATGACGGCCTCGTGTCCATTGGAGATTCAAAGATATCGGTTCACGGCCTTGGCCGTCTGGTGATCCGAAATATTGCAATGTGCTTTGATGCGCATATAGAAAAAATGATGAAAGAAAAACCGGTATTTTCAAAAACAGTATAGCGAATGAAATTAGGAAAACCTACAACTGCCGTTGTGCTGCTTCAATTGGGAGGCCCGGATTCCCTCGACGCAGTAGAACCATTTTTGTATAATCTATTCTGCGATCCGGATATTATCGATCTGCCCGGCGCGTTTTTGTTTCGAAGACCATTGGCGCGGTTCATCTCTTCACGGCGCGCGCCCAAAGTTCAGGCATTGTACCGGCGCATCGGCAACCGCTCTCCCATCCTGCCGCAGACAGAGCTTCAGGCGCAGAGTCTGGAAAAATCTTTACGCGAATCCGAGGTTGCAGCCGATGTTCTGATCGCGATGCGTTATTGGCGCCCATTTACAGAGGATGCAGTAAAGCAGGTCGCGGCCAATGGATATGACCGCGTTATTCTGTTGCCTCTCTATCCGCATTACTGCAAAGCGACAACCGGATCCAGTGTGAACGAGTGGAACCGGTGTATGCGTCAATTTGGCAAACGTCCGATTCCGACGACGCTAATTCACAGCTATTTCGACCATCCTTTATATATCGAATCGCTTGTAGGACAAATCCGGCTCAGTCTCGATCGTATTCAAGCCGAAGACCGTAAGAAAGTTCACGTGGTATTCAGCGCGCACGGCACGCCGATGAAACTCGTCAGGGACGGCGACCCGTATTCCCGCCATATTCGCGCTACGTACGAAGCGGTGGTGGAAAAAGGCGCGTTCGGATTACCGCATCATCTTTGTTTCCAAAGTAAAGTGGGTCCGCAGAAATGGCTGGAACCTTCGCTTTTGGGAACGATCGCATCGCTGGCAAAAGCACAAGTCTCTCATGTGCTCGTCGTTCCAATTGCATTTGTAACGGATCACATAGAAACGCTTTCTGAAATCAACATTGAAGCAAAAGAAGACGCCCTAAAATTAGGCATACAATATTTTGATATGACGCCAGCTTTGATTGACAACAAAGAATTTATCGGCTGTCTGTCGGACCTGGTAATACAGGAGCTCAAACGGTCATGATCACGATCATCGGAGCAGGCATATCCGGGCTGACATTAGCATGGCGCCTGCATAAGGAGGGATTTGATGTGACCGTCGTTGAAAGCGATGATTCTGTCGGCGGAACGATGAAAACGGAGCGTGACGGCGACTGGCTTATCGAAGCCGGCCCGAACAGCGCGCTGGCGACTACGCCTTTATTTGACACACTGTCCAGAGAACTCGGCATTGAATCTGAAGTTTGTTTTTCCAAACCGTCAGCTAAAAAACGGTTTATTTTGCGCGACGGAAAACTTCACATGTTGCCGATGTCGCCACTTTCATTTCTGAATTCCGGCTTGTGGTCATGCCGCGCAAAATGGAGATTATTAAGGGAGCCTTTTATTTCGCGCGTGGATAATGAAGAAACTTTGGCACAGTTCGTGGAACGCCGGTTGGGAAGAGAATTTCTTGATTATGCGATCAATCCTTTTGTAGCCGGCGTGTATGCCGGCGATCCGGCGCAGCTCAGCGTCAGAGACGCCTTTCCAAAACTCTACGCGCTGGAAAAGGAACACGGCAGCCTTATACGCGGCGCAATGAAGAAAAAGAAAAAATCGGCGGACGACGGGACGGTCGCAAAAAACCGGGCCGAGATGTTTTCCTACCGAAAGGGTATGCAAAGCCTGCCATTGGCATTACACAAAGCGTTAGGAAATCGTGTCAGAACAGGCATACGAGTTAATGCATTAAGCCGATCTGGAGATGACACGGGAGAGTTCATTATAAAAGCCGAAGAAAATGGCCGCGCTGTTGAGTGGGCGTCTGATGAAATTGTTTTAGCCGTTCCGGCATATGCGGCCGGAAATTGTGTTGAAGACCTTGTCCCGGAGACAGCAGAGGCCCTCAAATCTATTTCATATGCTCCCGCTGCTGAAATTTTCCTGGGATACCCGGCATCGGCTGTTCGAATGAACCTGGACGGATTTGGATTTTTAATTCCGGAAAAGGAAAAAAGGTCTATACTTGGCGCGATATGGACTTCGTCCATTTTTGACGGACGAATGCCTGATGGGCACGTTGCTTTTACGGTTTTTGTCGGCGGAGCACGCCAGCCGGAATTGGTTACTCAAGACGAATCGGCATTGACGGCTTTGGCAGAAAAAGAATTGACCTCAATCATGGGAATCCAGGGATCGCCCGTGTATTCCAGAGTTCACAAATGGAACAAAGCCATTCCGCAGTACCGTATCGGCCACGGACAAATTATTTGTAAGTTAGCACAAACTGAAAAAGCCTTTTCGGGTTTGTATTTTACGGGAAACTATCGGGGCGGCATTTCTGTTGGAGAT
>JAEUSK010000232.1 GCA_016787925.1 bacterium
GCGCTGATCACGCTCATGTATGCTTTCCGGCTTCACCGCAGAGTGTTCTGGGTTTTCTTGCCGTTTATCATCGGCCTTATTTTCTCAACGTTCTACGGATTCTATCATTACGTGATTGATTCTATCGCAGGGGCGGCTATCGCGGTGGGTTCGTACTATCTGTGCAATCATTTATTCGACAAATACGCCAAAGCAAAATTCCCCGATCATTTTCCGTAGCTACGAGATTTTTTGGCATTGGCATGACTCGTTTTTGCACAAATAATATTTTAGTTATATCTTCAACAGGAATGTGCTTCGAATGGCTCCGATTTGATTCGGATTGACCTCTGCTTTTTTAGCATACGTATTCCAATTCGAAATAGTATCTATGGTTTTGGCAATGATCTCCTCCGCTTTTTTAATATTCATTTTTCTGGCCGCAGCCAATAGATCCTTTCTTTGAATGCCGTCTCTTTTTCCGTTTATACTCATCTGGTGCTCCTTCATCCATTTATTTTTAGGATCAAAAGCGTATGTTAAATCGTAGGCCGGAGATAGCCGCCAGAACCCGCCTTCGTCCATAATGAAAGATATGTTTTTGGTATGGTCGTCTTGGTTTCTCGCTATGACATTAAAAACCATCCGCCGGTACATGTTCTCGGTATCGTTATAAGGTAATTTTAGCTGGCGCATTATCTGGAATGCTTGTTCATACGAATTGGATGAAGGGTCGTTATAGTCAAAATGGGCGATCGCGCAAAGGGTTTGCATGTGGAGTTTTTTTGTTCCATCACGATCGAAACGCCTCGACATGAAATGCGCGCGTTTATTTTCATATAGCAATTTACATAATGACATGTCGATGCCGCAGTCTTTTGCCATGAGGTAATACGCATACTCGATTTTTCCATAGCCTTTCGGGTCGCCTAACTTCTGATTCGTTACACCGTCAAATTTAATAACCCAGTATGCATAATCTTTCAGGCCGTCTATCTGACCGGAACGCACATCCCCCGTAATCTCGTTGTACGCAATTATGGCTTTAGCTCTTGCACCTCCGGCAGATGAACCAACACGGACGATTTCTAACAAACCTTTATTTGTCTTATCATGAATATTGGTCTGAAATTTTTTTCTTTTGGTGAGAATATCTTTTGCGAGCTTGACCAATTTTTTTATTTCAACCGCATTAGATTTTTCATCAAAGGGAGAAATCGCCGGTTCATATTCCAATGCGCCCATGCCCCGCCGGCCTATATAACATAATCGTTCTACCGGGCTGAAACTGTGGACATCGCGGCCTTGTTGGGCGAGCCAGGCATCGATCAGCGTATTGCCGAACTTGTCCGGCAAGCTGTCGCTCAAGAGGCCGGGCAACCCTCTGTAAGTCTCTTTGTTTAGAGAAGGGAAAGAAAATATCCTTCTACCGGAACGGATTTCTTCCAACGGCATTTTGATCGGAGCCAAATCCCAATTTTTTTTTTCGTAAGCCTCATCAAATTCCAGTATAGAATGTCCCCGTTCTTGATCCCATAGGACTGCACCGACAAAAGTTCCCCAAATATTCACTCTAGCTGCAATAGGTGTCATTTAGTTTTCCGTGTCATTTCTTGTTTTTCACAGGTTTTCTTTTGGGCGATGCTTTTTGGCGTTGCCGTTCCTGCATTTTTAATACCTGAAGAGGGCTTATTTGCGGTTCCTCACTGAACACGTTTAAGATATCCAGTTTATCCAAAGCACGAAGCACTTGCACAAGTGTAAGCAAGGTGGCCGCGCGCCCGGCTTCCATCCGGCTTATAGTCGTTCGGTCTACGCCCGCCATTCGCGCCAGTTGCTCCTGTGAAATATTTTTGTTCAGGCGCATATGCCGAAGACTGCCGCCGATTTCTTTTACAATAACCGGGTCAGCCATAGCCGGTTTTATTTGTTTGTAGCTTTTAGATTCCATTAGACCCTCAAATTCGGTATGCGGTTGCTTTCACGCTACCATAATATATGGCGCTCTTGGCTGGAATGCAATATGTTTTTTGAAGCTTATAAGCTACAATATATGCATTAATTTGAAATAATGATGCTTATAAGCTACAATTTGTTGAATACAAATTGAACTGAGAGGGAAGATTATTCACGCCTGGTTTTCTTGGAGCGGCTATCGCGGTGGGTTCGTATTATCTGTGCAAGCATTTATTCGACAAATACGCCAAAGCAAAATTCCCTAATCATTTTCCGTAGCCGCAGTTTTCATCACACCCTCTTCTATCATAACAGTATTAAATCATATCTTTAATCGGAAAGCTCTTCGAATTGCTCCGAAAGGAATCAAAAAGAAAAATTTGACAGGCACGCTTATTCTCTGTAATTTGCAATGCCTATCAACAAGTAATTCTTATTTTTGATCGACAATTATTAGCAACATGATTGAAACAATAATTTTTCAAAATAAATCATTTCTCTTAAGAAATATTGAAATTAAAGAGCTGGGCAATATTACAATTGGCACGACTATTTTAAGTGACGCGTTGTTTAACGATGAATTTGAATTCACATCAGATGAGGCAAGGTTAATTGATGACGATATTTATTATTATGTTGAACCTAATGAAATCATTCAAGACGAGTTGGCAATCAAAGAATTATTGCGGCACATAAAATGATTAAATTTCAATTTTTTCCCCGTTCACAGGGGATTACGCCCAGTATTCGTTCAGTTATACAGTGCTTTGAAAAAGAAGTTTCTAAAATTAAATCACCTGAAAACAATCTTGCCTCAAATGAAGTGCTAGAAATAATAAGACCGCGTCTTCAAAAACTAAATTTCAATGTTGAAACTGGAAAGACCAAAGACAAAAAAATAAGCGTTCCTGTGTTATTTGGTCACGACAATACAATAGACAAGTCGTTTAATGCAGATGCAGTTAGCGCTGACGGGAAAATAGTAATTGAAGTTGAAGCGGGACGAGCTTTAGATAACAATCAATTCTTGAAAGATATTTTTCAATCATGTATGATGTTTGAAGTTGAGTATTTGATCGTAGCGGTTAGAAATGATTATCGTGGCAGTGACGACTTTGAAAAAATTTACATTTTTCTAGAAACGCTTTACATCTCAAACAGATTACACCTTCCATTAAAAGGAATTTTGTTAATCGGTTACTAAAAACTTCACAAACTATCCTGTAAAAATAAAACATGAAACACTACATCATCTCCGGCGGCGGATCGGGAATCGGCCGCGCCATCGCGCAGAAACTTTCCACAGATCATACGGTGATCCTCTGTGGACGAAATTTAAAAAATCTTGAAGAAACGCTGTCGTCACTAGACAATTCTTCGCGGCATCGCATTCTCACCATGGATATTCGTTCCCTGCAAAGCGTGCAGGAAGCGGCGCAGACATTTCCATTTCCATCCTTAGATGGAATTATTGCGAATGCGGGTATCGGCGGCGCTAATTTCTTCGGGCCCGAAGACCGTTGGCAGGACATCATCGAAACAAATCTTTCAGGAACGTATTATTTTGTGAATGCCTTTTTGCCGATGCTTCGAAAAAGTTCGTCCGAATACAAACATATGACGATCGTTTCTTCCATTCTCGCCAGGCTCGGCGTGTCGAAGTATTCCGCTTACTGTGCGAGTAAAGCCGGTTTACTCGGGCTGATGAGGAGCTGGGCGATGGAAATGGCGCCCGAAAAGATTCTCGTTAACGCGATCTGCCCCGGCTGGGTTGATACAAACATGGCGCAGAGCGGCCTGGAAGAAATAGCGCAAGGGCTCGACATTACCAAAGATCAGTTTTATCAGATCGCTATGCAGTCCGTGCCCCTTGCGAAAATGTCCGAACCGGAAGAGATCGCGGAGCTTACCGCTTATCTG
>JAEUSK010000247.1 GCA_016787925.1 bacterium
AGGATGTAAATCACATGGCGGCAACAGTGGAGAAAATGATCGGATAGAAATTTTCCACAATAAGAAAAATGTAAGGCTGTTGGACCGAATGTCCGGCAGCCTTTTCTATTTTCCGTTAGCATGAAAGATCGGCTGGCCGCACGCCGCACATGATTCCAGCGTTTCCAGTTTTTTCAGATATTCCATGACGCACATCACAACTGTTGCGTGGCTCCAGGTAAGCGGAGAAACGGAGAGCGGCGCATTGGAATAGGGGTGAACCTGTTCCGCAAGGATACCCGATCTGAGCGCGCGTGATGCAACCCACTCCAGAGTCGGCAGCGCTTCCCTAAGTTCGTCTTTAGTTTTTGCCTTAGCAATTTGATATTGCGCGAGCCACATCGTACAGATAAACCAAGGATTGCCGGGAACGTTGACGATATCCTGGCTCACCTGGTGGTAATAGTCGTTTTCGTATCGTGCTACACCCCCTACGTCTGTCTTGCACCACAAGCGATCTTTGATCGCTTTCATGGTCTTGACCACTTTTTCATCCATCGGATCGTATGTTCCAAACGCAAAAATACCGTACATGCTTGCATCGATGGTCAGATCGTATTCAAATGTGCCGTCAAGTTTTTGGTTTGCCATGCGAACAAATCGTTTGTGTTCTGCGCTGTATAAATAACGGTCCATACCGGCTTTCATGGTATCGGCCGTTTCTGAATATTTTTGCGCTTTGTCGGTTTCGCCGAAAAGATTTGCAAAATTACTCGCGGCCCTGAGTCCCGCTATAACGGCGGCAGTGGTAAAAGTGAGAATACCGTGGCGCTCTTCCCATAGATCGTATGAGGGATGGGGAAGTCCGGTTTTCTCATTTCGGAAATGGCACATAAAATCGGCCGTACGTATTACCAGCGGGCCGTAAAGAGGCTGGATAAATTCCACGTCGCGGTATTTCTGATAATGATTCCACAGCGACCATACGACGAGCGCCGTTTCGTCTTCCTGGATGGGAAGCTGTGTATGGCCGTCCTTGACCCACGGATGCCAGGAACTTGCCAAAGTACCGTTCGGATTATACTTATGGAGTAAATAACCATTATCCTTGATCACGCGCGCGCAAAACTCAAAAAACCGGCGTGTGACCGATCCGTATCCGGCAAGGTCCAGCGCGTAGGCCACCAGCGCGCCGTCGCGGGGCCACATATAACTGTAGGTATCTCGTCCTTCAAATGTGATATCAGAATCGTTGGCGGCGATAATTGCGCCGTTATTATCCACCTGAGAACGGATCGTAATCAGGCTGCGTTTGAATAGACGCGTTATCGACGATGGCAGATCGTCAAAGTGTATTTTTTCTTTTTCGATCCAGAATTTCCAATAATCCGTGATCCGTTTCAGCACACGGTCCGGATTGTATTGGCGAATAAAACTGTTGTTATTTGCACATTCGCCGTACGTTTTTCCGGCAATGATCCAGTAATAAAAATCATCCGTTCCGTTCGGCGCCAACGGTTTTAAGAACATACCGATCGTGGAATCAACCGAGCCTTGCGCGATCGCGTGCATCTCAAGTTGGCCGTCTTCCGCGTCGCGCCAGGTACCTTCCATTCCGCCGCCCTTTTTCCCTATCGCATAGTGATCAACTCCAAAATGATCGTCATTATAAAAATTCATCAGAAAGAAACGGTCGCTTTTATAATGCAGGATACAGCCGATCTTAGGATCAAATAGCGCCGTGTCGCCGACGTCTGATTCTGATATATTAAACCCGTGATGAAAGAATACACGTACATCGCGCGGTCTGTTCAGAAGATTCTTAACGGCAATTTTCCGAAGATAAATATTCTCATAAAAATCCACGGCGTCGTTGCAGGTCAATTCTAATCCCAGTTTTCGGTTGGTTAACTTGACCTCTGTGACCATCGTGTCATCGAGATAATTGAGTTCCTTCTCCCAACCATCGTTCATCCACGCAAATTGCCCGTCCGCCCACACGCCGAACTTGCACTCGTTGCCCTGCACGTGGTTTTCTTTTCCTACAAACGGAAAATAAAGATCACGGATGTAGTAATTTTTGTCAAATCCGATAAGTAGGCTTCCATTGCCAACGGGGATGTCTCGCGGCATATTATTCTTCCGTTAAGTAAATCTGGTGAAACTCAAGTGAGTATTAGCAGTACTCTTTGCAGGATTCTGCAACTAAGCGTTGTCCGCGGGGGGCGTAAAAACTTTAGCGGCCAACTCGTTATCGATCATAAGTAAGCCGTGCCCGTCTCCGTCAATAAGCTTAAGTTTATGAAGGATTTTCCCGACGGTTGATTCTTCCTCCACCTGCTCATCCACAAACCACTTCAGGAAACTGATCAGCGCGTGGTCATTTTCTTTAATGGCAATGTCCATGAGGCTGTTAATCGAAGCAGTAACCAGTTTTTCATGTTCCAAAGTTTCCTCGAAGATTTCAATCAGGGATTTGAAATGTACTTTCGGCGCGGCGAGCGCTTTGAGTTCGACTTTTCCTCCACGGTCGTTAACAAAATTGAAAAATTTCATCGCATGAAAATGTTCTTCCTGCGACTGCACCAGAAAATAATTGGCAATCCCGTCCATATTTATCGTATTACAATGGGCGGACATGGAAAGATACAGATACTCCGAAAAGAATTCTTTATTGATCTGATCGTTAATTGCATTTTGAAGATTGTTGGATAACATTATGGCGACTCCTTTGATGTGAATAAACAAATCTGTCCGTAGTGCGCTCAATGTTTTTATCAAGGGCACACGCAATGAAAAACTTTATTTTGTAATTTTACTTAAGACGGAGTAGTGCATTAGTTTCCCTTTTTTATCGTATGCTTCATTTTTAACCGTTCCGATACCCGCGGAAAAATAGTCAATGCTATGGCTCTTACCGCCCGGCATTTTCATGCCCATCATTTCCATCGCACTTTCGGATTCGACGGCAATTTTGTAACATTCAAATGTTCCGGCCGGAACCGTAACGGATTGTTTGGCTTCTACCTTTCTGCGAATGGTCATAACCATCGTGCCCATTTTTTCCCCATCCTGCATCATGTGCATTTTCATGACGGCATCTTTAAGCTGATCTCCTACGTTAATATTTCGTATAGGTATTTCAGAAAATCCGCCTTCTAAAGTCAGTTCCATATCTTTCTGCTTCTCCATGCTGCTAAAAAAGGACTGCAGATCCATGTAGAAAATGGATCCGTCGCATTTGACTTTGAATTCAACCGAAGACTCCGCTTTGCCTTTCGCATTCATATGCGTGCCTTGCATGGTAGCCTCGACAGTGCCGCCAATATCCCGACGGTCTTTTACAACGACCGTATTGGTTCCCGTCAGTTTATTATTACCGTCGAACTCTTGCATTTCGAATGAATTGCCTTTCTTTAACGGGTAAAAGTTATCGCAATTCTGAGCCGCTAAAGTTTGAAAAGAAAAAAAGAAAAGAATGGCGCAGAAGATGCTCGTAAAATAGGTAATTGTTTTCATAAATAACTCCTTTTATGGTTATAGTCTATTTTTCAATAATCCCATAAACTATCGCGCCCAGCCCGGCGATCAGGCTCAGCACAGCGCCTATCATCATAGCCTTAATACTTGATTCAGTGCCTTTGGTGAGTTCCTCTTCCGATTTCAATGTGATAATAAACGGTTTGCCTTTTTCAGACGGCTTTTGGATCATGAGTTCACCTGAGGCATCAGATGCTTCTCCTATCGCATATATTCTGCGATCCAGCGGAATAATGTTCTCAGAAAATTCATACCCCAATATTTTTCGATCACCGTCACTGCGCCCGACGTTAAAAGAAAAACTGCCAAAGGAGATCGAATTTCGTCCCTGAGTAATTGGTTCATATTTGCTCACTACCTTAACCGGATCAATGTCCGCGCCGTTTGGATTGACCGTAATTCGCCCGGTTGCGTCTTCGATTTCAAAAGCAACAGATTGGGAGTTGTTAGCGACGGAACTCTTAGCTGTGCGAGTGCGGCGCTGGTTATTGCCTTGTGCATCTTTTTCATAGTAGGTCTCTTCATAGCGTTCCAGAACTTCCATTTGATAATACACGCAGGCTTGTTTGGACAATTCACCCAAAAGAGGTTTTTCGCATTTCACAACACCTTTGACTTCTGTAAGCTGTCTAAATCCGCCGGTGGTTCCGAGTTCGTTTTTTATCGATTGCCAAAGTTCAGTCAAATCTTTTGCCGATGAAGTTTGCGTGGATTTGATCTCCAGGAGTTTGTCCTGGCTTTTTCTGCGTAAAAAGATAAGCAGGGCACTTAGCCCGATGAGAGCAATGCCGATAATAATTGCGGCCATTTTTTTTCTCCGGTTGGATTGATGCGCCAGATATCAATAAAAAGTTTGTTGAAATAACTGATGAAACGCTTTATAGAGTCCTCCGTAGACCAACAAAGTTCCCGTCGTCTTTACAATACCTCCGATGTACATGAGCCAAAATCCATAACGCTTATATTTTGGAGTCAGCGCCATAATAATGCCGACTTCTTTAAGACCGGGACTTGGAATAGCCGCAATGATCACGATGCCGAGATGCCCGGATCGTTTGATAAAACGCTGAAAGCGGGAATCATGAGGCTGCACATTCATTACTTCTTCCTCGCCGGGTGATTCTGTAAAATATTTTTCGATCTTTTGATACCAGGGTTTGTGTTGGATACGGTCCAGCCAGACGCGAACGCGATACAGTTTGACCAAGCCGTGAAATGATTTCTTGAATAAATAGAACAAACAATACAGCCATGCAAGGTCAATAATAGAGACAATAACAAAAACTGCGACGGCCGTGCTGAGCCAATGCTGAAAATACGGCACTAGAAGCGTGTACCACCCCACCACGGCTGATTCGTGCTGGGCAAGTGTCCAAACGACCATGGAAACCAAAGTAAAGGCATTGATTTCAAAGATCATATATTTAAAAAAAGCTGTATTGACTTTACACAACAATATCTTCATTTTAAGAAAAAGTAGTCGTTTTTTTGGTGAAAAACCAATAATAAAATTTACGCATTATGATACGTTTTCTGGCTATTTTCATTGCAGTATTTAGTATACAGGAACCCGTTTTAGATGAAAAAGAAATGTACGGGACGTGGAGCTGGGTGCAATCGAGCGGTGGGCTTTTGGGCAACACATTGACTCCTGACAATATTAGATTATCAAAAAAAATTGTATTGACGAAAGACCATGTCATCATGTATTACGCCAACGATTCCCTGACGTTAAAACAGAATTATCAAATCCAAAACGAAAAGTCGATCTATTCACATTCGCCGGCGCCGGTATTACGTATTTCCGGGATGACGAAAACGCAGACAATTAGTTTGCGCGGGCAGGACACGCTTTTTCTGCGAGAAAATGTATATGACGGGTATGCACACGTTTATGTGAGGGTTCGGGAGTAGTTAACCCTTGATTTTGAAAGACGTTTAGGTTAGCTTCCTATCAATTAATAATGAGGATGTCGGCCATACAACTTTGTTACAACGGTATCGTATTTAAAACCAGCGTTTATTCATGTATTGAACGGCTGGTTTTTTAGTTTTTATTTGAACTCATGGAAAATACAGAAAAAACCATATTTGATTCGCTGGAAATTTCCTCTGAGGATTTGCCGGCGAAGGCCGCTAAAGCGGTAAAATCATCCAAAGACCGTGAACGGTTTGAGTGGATCGAGATCGAGCAGCCGAAACAATTCACGAAGCGGTTCAAAACGGAAGCAAAGGCGGTAAAATCTAAGCGCTGTCCTCGTTGCGGATGGCTCGATCAGGCCTCGGTCAACGAATGTTTCCGCTGCGGTTATGACTTTGAGACAAACGAAATGCACTTGGATTTTTTCAAAAAGGAAAATATCGAATTGCCGCCGATCGAAATCAAAGTAGACATGTCGTTTCAAAATTTGTTCTCGCAGAAACAATACAATACGATTGACGAATATACGCTGCGTCTGGAAGCCGAAAAACTAAATCTCATCTCGGGTTTTGACCGGCTTATATCGGTCAACGACGCCAATATCACACATTATGACTATCAGATTAATACGGCATTAGAATCCCTGCGGCGAATGCGCGGACAGGTTTTGCTGGCTGATGAAGTTGGCTTGGGTAAAACGATTGAAGCCGGTTTGATTGCAAAAGAACTCATTGAAAGAAATTTAGCTAAGAACATCTTGATCCTGACTCCGGCTTCATTAGTTGGTCAATGGCAGGACGAAATGCTGGTCAAATTCGGCGAACATTTCACCATTCCTGAAAAGCCCGATCATTGGCGTGAATCCAGAATTATCGCGTCGATCGACCTCGCGAAGAGGAATGAGGCGGCAAATATCATTCTTTCGCGCGAGTTTGACCTGCTCATTGTCGACGAAGCGCATCGTCTCAAACACCGGGGCACGATCGGATTCAAATTTGTCAATAAGATCAAAAAGAAATACGTATTGCTGCTCACGGCGACGCCCGTTCATAATGATTTGACGGAACTCTACAGTCTGATTACGATTCTAAAGCCCGGTTTGTTCGGTACGATCCGTTCCTTCAAACGAAAATTTATGATGAAAGATGATCCGCGCCTCCCGAACAATGAAGACCAACTCAAACATATTTTGAATGAAGTCATGATCCGTAACCGGCGCGATAAAGTAGGGATCAGCCTACCGCCGCGCCGCGCTGCCGTGTATTATCTCGAGCTTTCCGAAACGGAAAGGGAGCTTTACAACGAGGTTACCAACTACGTCCGTGAGGAGTTTCGTAAAGAAACGTCATTTGAGGTTCATATTCTATCACTCATTACGCTTCAGCGCGAAGTGTGCAGCAGCCCGCAGGCAACGCGTCACACGCTGCAGAATTTTTTGAAGCGAAGTTATCCTGAAAAAACAAAAGAAAAACTGGAGTATTTCGTCCGGCTTTGCGAATCCATTCCGATGAGCCGAAAAAGCAAGGCCACGATCGAGATACTTAAGAAATTTTCAGATAAGACGATCATATTCGTAGAGTTCATTGACACGATGAAACAACTGAAAATGGAATTGGAGCGTGAAGGATTTTCTGTCGAACTGTTTCACGGCGGCTTGGCGGGTACGCAGGCGCGTAAGGAAGCCATTGAACAATTTAAAACCAAAAAGCAAATTCTGATAAGCACGCAAGCGGGCGGGGAGGGATTAAATTTGCAGTTTTGCCGTCAGATCATCAACTACGACCTGCCATGGAACCCCATGCGTGTAGAACAACGCATTGGACGCGTGCACCGCTTGGGGCAGGAACGGGAGGTATTTGTTTTTAATCTCTCTGTGCAGGAAACTATTGAAGCGCGCATTCTGGAGCTGTTGAACAATAAGATAAGAATGTTCGAACTCGTAATCGGCGAACTGGATATGATCCTCGGCGACGTAGAAACTGAAAGGACATTTGAACAACAGTTGATCGATATTTTCCTACGCAGTGCGACGGATGATGATATGAAAAAGCAGTTTGAACATTTTGGCGAAGAATTGGCGCACGTTCGAAAACACTACGATAAGGTCAGAGAAAATGCAGAGATTTTATCGGATATTGTGGATGTGTAAAGTTTCTGCAAGAAGCGGAGATGCGTATCGTTTTTGATACTGCGGATCAAGATTCATTACACAAAAATCAAGGTGAATGTATGCAGAAAAAAAAGATCATTTGGGCGGATGACGAGATCGAATTACTTAAGCCGCATATTCTCTTTCTCCAGCAGCGCGGCTATGAGGTCACACCGGTTACCAATGGGGAGGATGCGATCCGGCATATAGAAAAAGGGAAATACGATCTGGTGCTTCTCGATGAAATGATGGACGGGAAAGACGGTTTGACCACGCTTGAGGAGATAAAAGACCTGCATCCATCGCTGCCGGTGATCATGATCACCAAAAGTGAGGAAGAAAAGCTGATGGATGACGCCATCGGACGCAAAATCGACCAGTACCTGACCAAGCCGGTCAATCCCAGCCAGATCTTGCTTGCCTGTAAACAGATCTTTGACACCCGAAAGATCACGGAACAAAAAATCTCAAGAGACTATATTCAGGAATTCAATAAGATTTCCCAACAGTTGATGACCGAACTGACGTTCAGCGACTGGTATGAGATTAATCTTTCGCTAAGTGAGTGGGACCGGGAAATGGACGAATATGCCGATCTTGGATTACGCCAGACGCTCTACGATCAGAAGCATGCGTGTAATATTGAATTCGGCAAGTTCGTGGAACGTCATTATCATAAGTGGATACATGAGCGGAATGAAAATTCTCCGGTGCTGTCCACGGACATCATACGAAATTACGTGTTTCCTAAAATTGCCGCCAAACGCCGCGTTGTTTTTCTCGTTATAGACTGTTTGCGACTGGATCAGTGGCTTGGATTTGAACCCATCCTGCAGGAATACTTTAATATTACAAAGCATTACTACTATTCGATTCTTCCGACGTCTACGCCGTATTCCCGCAATGCCATATTCAGCGGTATGTTTCCTGCAGATATAGAAAAGAAATTTCCGGAGATCTGGTCAAAAGGCGAAGAGGATGACTCCAGCCGTAACCGATTTGAAAAGGAATTACTGGACTACCAGTTGAAGATCAACCGGGTTCCACTCGAATCCGATGCAAAGTATATAAAACTATTGAATATTGACGCGACGAAGAATCTGGAAGGTAACATCGCCAGTTACGTCGAGTCGACTCAGTTAACCGCCATTGTTCTGAATTTTCTCGACATACTTGCGCATAGCCGAAGCGACTCTACGGTGATCAAGGAGATTGCGCCCAATGAAGCGGCGTACCGCTCGCTTAGTAATTCCTGGTTCGTTCATTCTCCCATGTTTGAAATACTAAAAATCCTTTCTAAACTAGACTGTTCTGTAATTATAACGTCGGATCACGGCAGTATACGGAGTTTGCACGGAACGCAAGTTATCGGAGACAAAGAAACCTCAACTAGTTTGCGTTATAAATATGGAAAAAATATCAAAGCGAACGCGAAACATGCCTTGTTCATAAAAGAACCGGCCGATTATAAATTACCGTCACGCGGCGTGAATACGCATTACATCATCGCAAAAGAGGACTACTACTTTGTTTATCCGACGAACTATCATCATTATCTAAACTATTACAAGGATACATTTCAGCACGGCGGGATTTCCATGGAAGAGATGATTATGCCGGTGATAGAGCTCGAGGGGAAGAAAGAGTAGTGGAAGAGTGAAAAAAACTCAATTCTTTATTATAATAAGCCGAAGAACACAGCGTTTCACCGAATCAGTAAAGTCAAATGTAATCAGCTCATAATGTTTTTTATTGAATAGCGATAATGTTTTTCTACTTCTGTGACGTTCATAGCAATCCAGTTGTTGATAACAAGTTCTTTCCCTCCAACGGTACCAATTTCCGATATATCAATTCCTTGAGATTGAGCCAATGCCGTAAGTTGACTTGAGCGGGCCGGTGAAACCGAGACAACGATTCGTGATTGGGTTTCTCCGAACAGCAGAAAATCGGGACGCATCGAATTCTTCAGACGAATCGTTGCTCCGACAGCTTGATTTTTCTTTTCTTGTAAACAACATTCCGCCAGTGTCACCGCCAGTCCGCCGTCCGAAACATCATGGGCAGATCGGATCAGCCCCTTAATAATGGCATCATAGGTAAACATTTGCACGGATTTTTCGTAGGCCAGATCGATCTGCGGCGCATCGCCGTTTACGGCGCCATGTATAACTTTAAGATATTCGCTTCCTCCTATCTCGCCTCGGTTTTTCCCAATCAAAAAGATAATATCGCCTTCCTGTTTGAACCATGATGTCGTAACATGTTGAATGTCTTCAATAATGCCAAGCATACCGATAGTAGGTGTAGGATATACGGCCGCCGTTGGACTTTCATTATAGAAACTAACATTTCCTCCCGTGACCGGGGTTTCGAATATTTTGCACGCGTCGCTCATTCCGCCGACAGCTTCTTTAAATTGCCAATAATTTTCAGGTTTGTACGGGTTGCCAAAATTGAGGCAATTGGTGATAGCGGCCGGTTTTGCGCCTGAACAGACCACATTCCGCGCGCACTCTGCAACGGCGATCTGTCCGCCGCGCCGGGGATTCAAATACACGTAACGTCCGTTGCAGTCCGTTTTCATCGCAAGCGCTTTGTTCGTACCCTTGATGCGAATTACGGCGGAATCACTGCCGGGCAGCGTCACGGTATTGGTGCGAACCATCGAATCGTACTGCTCAAACACCCACTCTTTACTCGCAATATTGGGTGAACTCAAGAGTCTTTTCAATACGTCGTTATAGTTTTTCGGTTCAGGAACGTTTTCCGGCTTGAAGGATTGTACTGCATCCAAATAGGCAGGGCGCACAGCGTCCCTGTAATACACCGGCGCACCGCCGCCCAGCACTAAAGAATCCGACGGAATCTCGGCGAATATTTTTCCCTGATATTTTACACGAAGCATGCGGTCATTCGTGACCCGGCCGATCGTTACCGCATGAAGATCCCACTTCTCAAAAATTTCTTGAATTTGTTTTTCAAATCCTTTTTTTACTATCAACAGCATGCGTTCCTGGCTTTCAGATAACATGATCTCATACGGCGTCATGTTATCTTCACGCAATGGAACCAGCGACAATTCAATTTCGATACCGCACTCGCCTTTAGCGCTTGTTTCAGCGCTGGAACAGGTCAGTCCGGCCGCTCCCATATCCTGAATGCCGACCAGATGTCCGGATTGAATGGCCTCTAACGTTGCTTCGAGCAATAGTTTTTCAGTAAATGGATCGCCGATCTGAACGTTGGGCCTTTTGGATTCCGATGCTTCAGAAATCTCTTCAGAGGCAAACGTGGCGCCGTGAATCCCGTCGCGGCCGGTTGAGGAACCGACGATCATGACAGGATTGCCTTCGCCTTTAGCAATGGCGCTCGCTGTTTGGTCATGTTCAACAATGCCGACAGCCATCGCATTGACCAACGGATTATCAGTATAACATTCCTCAAAGTAGATTTCGCCGGCAACGGTCGGCACGCCGAAGCAATTGCCGTAGTCGCCGATGCCTTTGACAACATTTGCGAACAAATATTTAACGCGTGGATTATCCAGACTTCCGAACCGCAAAGAATTCAATGCAGCAATTGGGCGCGCGCCCATAGTGAAAATGTCGCGTAAAATGCCGCCGACGCCGGTTGCTGCGCCCTGATAGGGTTCGATGGCCGATGGATGATTGTGGCTTTCAATTTTGAAGGCAACAGCCAATCCTTCGCCAATATCGATGAGTCCTGCGTTTTCCTCACCGGCGCCTTTTAAAACACGCGGGCCCTGCTTTGGAAGAGTTTTAAGTACGGCGATGGAGTTCTTGTAGCTGCAATGTTCGCTCCACATCACGCTGAAAATGCCGAGTTCCGTGAACGTCGGCGTTCGTCCGAGGATTTCCAGTATTTTTCCATATTCTTCGTCAGTGATCCCATGTTCCTTTGCCAGGACCAAACTGACGGTAGGTTCATGAATATTTTCCAGACGTATTAAATTTGAAGTGTGCATGATTCCTCTTGAGATCTAATCCTAAGGATCGATCTATGTTAAAACCATTTTCTTTTCCTAAAAAAATAAATCATTAATAACGTGATGGCCAGCATCACCGACAATACGACAAAGTAAGCGTAGGTCCACTTGCGTTCAGGCATGTTGTCAAAATTCATCCCGTAAACGCCGGCGATAAAAGTCAACGGCATGAATATCGTCGTGATAATAGTTAACCGCTGCATAATAAAATTGATTTTATTGGAATTCTCATTCATCTGATGGGACACGATGGAATAATACGCTTCCAGAATATTACTCATCGCATCCCTATGGGAGTCGATCGCTTCGGTGACGCGGATGAGGTGATCATAGATATCCCGGAAATAAAACACGGATGATTTAGAAACGGCCGGATGCGTAGTATGAATGAGTTTAGAAATGACATCGCGTTGAGGAGAAATGATCCTTCGAAACGCAGCCAATTGACGTTTTATCAAAATAATTTCATTCAACACCGTGCGGTTTGCGTTGGCTGAAAGGACGCGTTCTTCAACTTCATCTATATGGTCATCCAGGGCATCGATCACCGGAAAAAAATTATCTACGATATTATCCAGAATGGCCTGCAAAATGAAATCGGAATTGTGAAACATGGCCATATCGTGCTTGGGCTTGGCGCTTTTGCTCCTGTATTTTCCGGAATGATGGCTAACCGATTCTGCGTGGCAGCTTAATTTTATTTTTTCAACCGCGCGGCTTGGGTGATGATGCCACGAGACCAGAAAGTTCCTGCCCAGAAAAAAATCTATTTCGGGCCTTTCCGGTATGCCGCCATCATTTCTCATTTCGGGTTCGTGTGTTACAAGAAACAGGTAATCATCAAAGACGTCCAGCTTTGGAGAATTGGAGTACGACATGCAGTCTTCAATGCATAATGGATGAAAATTGAACAGGTCCTGAATATGCATAACCTCCTCATGAGAAGGCGATTCAAGATCGATCCAAAAAACACCGTTTTTTTTCTTCAGAAGGACCGCAACATCGCCGATCTTTAAGTCTTTTACAAAGCCTTTTACGGGCAATTGTGCATAAATGGTAATCACAATGTGCAGGGTAAATCATTACGTGGAAATAATTCCGGCGAATGTAATATATAGATAGTCATGATACAAATTAATATTTGTTCGAATCGAACCATTTGGGGCTTCATTCTAAAATCTGAAGCATTACTTTGTAAATGCGTTTTCGATCCGCCTCAATGATCGTAAATTTAATTTGTTCGTACTGTACTGTTTCATTCTTTTTTGGCATACGGCGCAGTATCCATAGAATAAACCCGCCGACCGTGCTGAATTCATCCGACGGGATATTCAGGTTGAACTGTTCGTTGATCTGGCGAATTTCAACTTTGGAGTCGATTACAAAAGAACCGTCATCCTGTTTCTTAATCATAGGTGAACTGTCGTCATATTCATCTTTGATCTCACCGACTATTTCTTCAACCAGATCTTCCATGGTAACCAGTCCTTCCGTACCGCCGTATTCATCCACCACGATCGCCATTTGCATGCGGTTGGCCTTAAATTCTTTCAGCAGCTCGGATACTTTCTTGGTCTCCGGAACAAAATAGGGCAGAGAAATAAATTCAATAGCGGACATGTCTTGAATGTTTTTTCGCCAGGCGTTCATGATGTTTTTAATATGTAAAACGCCCACAACCGTATCGACAGTCTTTTCATATACAGGGAGTCGCGACAATTTTTCGGATGACATGATTTCCAGGATTTCCTCCATCGAAGTTCCAACTTCCACGCATACCATATCGACGCGCGGCACCATGATTTCCTTGACGATCGTGTCGCCAAATTCAATCACGCTGTGTATCATGTCCTTTTCTTCTTCGGCTATGGCGCCGTCGATTTCGCCGGCTTCGATGATGGCTTTGATCTCGTCTTCGGTTACGCCCAGGCTGCGTACCTGTTCTGCGCCGCCGAATACGGTGATAATAATCCGGGAAATCCATACAAAAAAGGCGCTAAATGGACGCAATAGCGTCAGTGCCATATTGACCGGTGCTGCGAGAACGAGAAAAACTTTTTCAGCGCGATGGTGGGCGATAGCTTTGGGTATTACCTCTCCAAAAAGCAGCAGGATAAATGTGATAACGCCGGTCGCGGCGGCAAGGGCGTAAGGTTCATGATACCCGTGATATCTCGCGATATCAATCGTTATGCTGGAAGCCAAAACCGATGCGCCGACATTTAAAATATTATTCCCGACATAGATCGTAGTTAAAAACTTATTCTGATTTGACGACCAGATACCAAGGAGTTTTGCACGGGTTCCGCCGCGCGCCAGTATGTCTTTGATAGAAACGGTACTAAGCGAATGCATGGCAGTTTCCATGCTGGAAAATATCCCGGACAAGAATATAAGAACAAAAAATACAGTTATTTCAAAAGATGAAATGGCATTCATGGATTACGGCGCTGTGAGGTCGGATGGTGTCATGATCAATGTGCAAAAGTATTCAAACGGCCATGAAAAGTCAAGTGTGAATCAATTTAATTTGCTTGATATGATCGTCCGATTATGTTACATTTTTCGTCAAGTTGTTATTTTATAACGTTCATTACGTTGCAGGTAACGTATGGCCACACGCAG
>JAEUSK010000260.1 GCA_016787925.1 bacterium
AAATAGGGGAGTGGCTCAATTGGCAGAGCGGCGGTCTCCAAAACCGTAGGTTGCAGGTTCAAGTCCTGTCTCCCCTGCGCATGACTAACAATGATAGGAAAGACTTATGGGAAAGTTAACAGAATTTTTTGAAAATATTAAAACGGAAATGAAGAAAGTATCGTGGCCAACCAAAGACGAGCTCATGGGTTCGACCGGCGTGGTTATGGTAGTGTGGATATTATTGTCGATCTATATTTTTACGACGGACAATATATTGCAGTTTATCGTTAAACAGTTTCTTTTGTAATCTAAATTTGCACGTTCAATCGGGCTACCGCAGAAAAGGATAAGAATGGAACATTCTGAAAATGATTCAGAAAAAAAAGAAGAAGTTGTCGAAGAGGCCGTCCGACCTGAAAATACGAGGTGGTTTACGCTGCGCGTATATTCGGGTCAGGAGCAGAAAGTAAAAGACCACATTCACAGCGAATTGGAAATAGCCGGATTGAAAGATAAAGTTTTTCGGATCATGATTCCTGCAGAGACCGTAATTGAGATGAAGAACGGTAAGAAAAAAGAAAAAACTCGGTCTTTTTTGCCTGGCTATATGATTATTGAAATGGTGGATGATAAGCTTGTGCAGCATGTCGTTGCTAACACGCCTGGCGTTGTGAATTTTGTGGGTCCGAAGAACACGCCCCAACCGCTCCGGCCGGATGAGGTGGATCGTATGCTTGGTAGAATGCACGAGAAAAAGACATCGGAGACTTACGACGTTCCATTCAAAGTTGGCGATCCGATCCGAGTGACTGACGGACCGTTCACAGATTTTACAGGATTTATCGACGAGATAAATTATGAAAAGAGTAAACTGAAAGTCATGGTAAGTATTTTTGGCCGATCAACACCCGTTGAATTGGACTTCCTACAGGTTAAATTAGAACAGTAATTAACAGTATTTATATTATAAAATAGGGAATCTAATGAAAAAAGTAGTTGCCCAAATTAAACTGCAAATCGCGGCCGGAGCTGCGAATCCGCAGCCTCCCGTCGGACCAGCCTTAGGTCAGCACGGTGTTAACATCATGGAGTTTTGTAAGGCGTTTAACGCAAAGACCCAAGATCAAAAGGGTTTGATCATTCCGGTCGTCATCACAGTTTTTTCAGACCGATCATTTACTTTTATCCTGAAAACACCGCCAGCCGCGATTCTGATTAAGAAGGCGATAGGTTTGGAAAAAGGTTCTGCTCAGCCGAATCGTACAAAAGTCGGAAAAATCAGCCGGGCAAAGATTCAGGAAATCGCTAAGCTAAAGATGCCGGACCTGAATGCCAAGGACATTGCCGGCGCCATGCGTATGATCGAAGGCACAGCAAAGAGTCTGGGCGTGGAAGTTATAGACTAAATTAATTAACTCGTTTAATCCAATACCACCCTTGGTGGGAGAATAATTCATCCGTTTATGGCGGAGAGAATATTCGCAAAAGGAGATCTATGAAAAAAAGAAGCAAGCGGTTTCAGGCCGCGCAGAAAAAAGTCGAACATGGAAAGGAATATTCCATAACTGAGGCCTTTAAATTGATCAAAGAAACAGCGAGCACCAAATTTATTGAAACCATCGATGTCGCGGTTAATTTGGGAGTCGATCCTAAACACGCGGACCAAGCGATTCGCGGAACTGTTTTGATGCCTCACGGAGTCGGTAAATCCGTACGCGTGTTGGTGATCACCAAAATGAAAGATAAAGAAGCGAAAGAAGCAGGCGCCGATTTCGTTGGTTTTGATGATTATCTCCAGAAGATCAAAGAAGGCTGGACGGATGTAGATGTTATTGTCGCTACACCCGAAGCGATGGTGGAACTTGGAAAATTAGGCAAGATCTTGGGTCCGAAGGGCCTGATGCCAAATCCGAAGAGCGGCACAGTGACCAATGATGTCGCCAAGGCGGTAAATGAAGTCAAGGCGGGCCGTGTTGAATTTCGTGTTGACAAACAAGGGACGGTTCATGTCGGTATCGGAAAATCCTCATTCGAGCAAAAAAATTTGGAAGACAATTTTAGAAGTTTTATGGCAACAATCCTGCGAATGAGGCCATCAACCGCAAAAGGCCAATATCTGAAGAGCGTGCATGTGTCCACGTCCATGGGGCCAGGCATCAAAGTCAGTAATCAGGAAGTTGCTTCGATTACTGTACACTAAATCAACTTTTGACCATAAATTTTAAAAGGCCTATATGAAAAAAGAAAATAAAACTGAATTGATTGCTGAACTGGCAGAAAAATTTGAGAATGCTTCCAGTTTGTACCTAACCGATTTTTCGGGAATTAATGTTCAAAAAATGGAACAACTACGGATCAAATTTCGCGAATCTAATTCCGATTTTAAAGTGGTGAAAAATACTCTGGCCAAGCTCGCATTGAACAAAGCGGGGTATACGGTTAATCTTGATAAGTATCTGCAGGGACCTACCGGAATTGCATTTGGTTACGCAGATGCCGTAGCTCCGGCTAAAGTCATATCGGATTTTCTGAAGGAGAAAGATAATGACAAGCTTCAAGTTAAGATTTGCGTTATCGACAAGCAGTTATTCGAAGCGTCAAAGATCGGCGACATCGCGAAGATGCCAAGCAAGAAAGACCTGCTGGGTCAATTGATGGGCCTGTTCAATTCGCCAATGCAAAACGTTGTCATGCTGCTCAATACGCCGATGCAAAATTTGGTCGGCATATTGGAGACGCTGAAAGACAAAAAAGCAGCGTAAATTATTTGAATTATTATTAACCATTTGCTGTCTTAATTTATCAGCCGTTTAAATGTTGCGGTTGACTGACAGCAAAGATATCTAGGAGACATGGAAATGGCTACTTCAAGAGCAGATGTGTTGGACTATTTGGCAAATGCCAACATGATGGAAATCGGAGAACTCGTTAAAGACATTAAGAGCAAATTCGGAGTTGAGATTGCGGCGCCCGTTGCAGTTGCGGCAGTTGCCGGACCAGCCGGCGGCGGTGCCGCGGCGGCGGAAGAGCAGACCGAATTCACGGTAAAATTGACGGGTGCCGGCGACAAGAAAATTCAGGTCATCAAAGTTCTTCGTGAACTGACCAGCCTGGGACTAAAAGAAGCAAAAGACCTTGTTGACAGCGCACCTGCGGTTGTCAAAGAAGGAGTTTCAAAAGACGAAGCCGAGAAAATCAAAGCTAAGTTTGCTGAAGTTGGCGCAACTGTCGAAGTTGCTTAATTTGTAGGGCGTCTATCACAGCGGTCCTGGAAAGGGCCGCTTTAATTTCTTTTTAGAATACCCAGGCGATAATATGGGTGTTCATATCCCGCGAGCGCACATGCCTTGCGCTTCCAAGTTCCGAATAAAAGCAATTAAGTTGTTCCTCACAACCTAATTTAACAAAAGGCAGGTTACCCTTGAAAAACAAGATCATCGAACGAGTTTCATTTGCCAAGAATCCCA
>JAEUSK010000204.1 GCA_016787925.1 bacterium
AATATTTCAGTTAACAATCCTCTATTGATCTCCCTTAGCGGCACTGGATCGACCGGAACACTTGCGCCGCTTTCTGCGAACTTCGGATTAGTCACCATTGGTGACAGTGCGCAGCGCGTGTTGAAACTTTATACTAATTCAGGCGCTGTTATCGTGGACAGCTTGAAGTTCGATTTTGGAACCGAGTTTAGATTTACGTCGGCCAATTCACTCCCGGATACGGTATTTCCAGGAGATACTTTATTCATGGGCGTTCAATACAAACCGGTTACTTTTGCAACAACGAGCGACACCATTAGAGTATTTAATAATTCATCGCAAAGTGTGTTTAATGTGAGATTAAACGGCGTTGGAAATTCAGGAACCCTGGTGGCAGTCCCGACAAGCGCTAATTTCGGAAATGTGTTAGTCGGTGACAGTGCACTTCAGACACTAAAGGTCTATGCAACCGGAGCAAATATCATTGTTAGCGCCGGTTCGATGGAAGCAGGAGGTGACTTTACGATCATTTCAACTTCAGGTATTCCGGTAACTTTAGTAGCGGGCGTTGATACGTTGCTTGTTAATGTGAAATTCAAACCTTCTACGTTTGGTCCGTTGAGCGATAGGCTTATTCTGACAAATAATTCACTGCTCAATCCAGTCAAAGTTAATGTTACCGGAACCGGTGCGGCCGGCACTATAGCGGCAAGCCCGTTTGGCTATGATTTTGGGAATGTTCTTGTAACTGACAGTTCACAGCAGTCAATAAAGATATTCGCAGCAACAGGAAGAGTTATTGTTAATAACATCTCGCTGGACAACGGTATCCAGTTTACGGTGAGCGCAGGAGGCTTTCCGGATACATTGGCTTCCGGTGATACGCTGGTTGCTTTAATAAAATTCAAACCTAATGTAACGGGGATTATACGTGATACGTTGAGGATCGGCAGTAATTCGTTGCCAAGCTCCCTGAGTCTTGGACTTGACGGAACCGGACAATCTGGTGGTTTATCTTCAAATGTTGCGGCTTATAATTTTGGTAATATTAAAGTTGGAAACAGTGCTCAGACGACCATCAAATTGTATTCGGTGGCAGGACAGGTCATAGTCAATACGCTGTCGCTTGGAACGAGCGGACGTTATACTTTGAGCTATTCTGCTTCATTACCCGCTGCACTGAATGCAGGCGATACATTGGTTGCGACACTAAGATTCACACCTACCGGCGGGGGGACGATATTAGATACGATGTATGTGAATAATAATTCTGTGGTATCAGTTTACGGCATCCATTTGTCCGGTCTCGGGGTTGTGAATTCAGCGCCGATTGCCTTTGCGGGTAAACAACCAGGAAATAATGTGGTGGTAAATAGCAGGACGCCGACGTTTACGTGGGAAGGCCGCGGAGATGTAGACGGGGACACACTGCGCTACACGCTGCAGATCAGCAAAACAAGCAATTTCAGCAGTATGATTCAGGTTTCAAGTATAACCGATACGATGTTTACCCTAAGTTCGCCGCTCGATAGCTTAGGCAAATATTACTGGCGAGTGAGTGCGAATGATAATCATGGCGGCATTACGGTGAGCAATACGTTATCGTTCAATGTAGATGCGGTGAATCCTGGATTGTTTGTTGGCGTTCTTGCAAGTACCATCATGCAGAATTACATCGAAGTGTATGTTCACAGTGATGAACCGCTCAATTCGCTCACCGGCATTTTTATTCTGCGTAATGCGTCGAACGCCATCGTTGCTAATGACACGCTTCCGGTAACAAATCTTTCCGGCTTGCTATATTCGGTTCCTTACAGATTGTCTGTTAGCGGTGAAGTAACTGTGACGATCACCGGGGTGGATACCGTGGGTAACACGACGACGGCAGTTCAGGTTTACACCGTTACGACACTTCTTGCGAAAGCGCCGATTGCGTTAAGTTCGTTCGATGGGTCAGTGTCGGTAAGCGGGGCATCTGGGAGTGTCGATCGTAACGGATATATTTTGGTGACGCGCGTGAACGGTGAAAAATCGTTATCATCTGCATTATCCAAAGCGATATCCGACGCAAATCTCCTGCCGAAAGAACTGTTGTCACAGGCCGCATCGGCATGGATACAGGTGGGTGAATCGGTAAAGGTGCTCAGTACTGTTGACATAAAGAAACCCTTGAGCGTGACATTGAAGTATGACCAATTGATAATCAGTTCCTTGTTGCAGCGTTATCCTGATTTTCAAGAGAGCAAGATTGGCATGTATCGCGAAGATAACGGCCAGTGGATTTATGAAGGCGGCGAAGGCAACCGGGAAACAGTTACCGCCAAGATTAGCAAGTTAGGCACGCTGGCCATGTTCTATAATCCGGAACATGTTGAATTGCCGACGCGAATCGAACTCGCCCAGAATTATCCGAATCCGTTTAACCCAAGCACGTCGATCAGATTTGGCCTGCCAGATGAAGGCAAGATCAAACTTGTGATCTACAATGTACTTGGGCAAAAAGTGAGAGAATTGATCAACGAATCCCGCGAAGCAGGATTCCATACCGCGATTTGGAACGGCAAAAACGATATGGGTCAGCAGGTATCCAGCGGGCTCTACATATACCGTCTCGAAACGGTGAGAGGCGTACAATCGAGAAAGATGCTTCTCATTAAATAATCGGGTAGGGGGCAAAAAAAGCAATGAAGTTATATAAAGGAGTAATACAATGAAAAGAAACCTATATTGGCTGATGTCTGCGGTAGTGCTTGCGCAGATACTAAGCTGTGACAACGCTAATCCTCTCGAAGCCGGGTGGAGCAAATTTGGCGCAGGTGACTATCCCGGCGCGTATGCAGAATTTAGTTCTCTCGTGAGTACTGAAGGCTCCGGAGCCTACGTTGGACTCGGCTGGACGGTTATGAAGATGGATTCACTGCCGCAAGCGGACGTTTATTTTGGCTTGGCATCCGGGGATTCCTTACTGGAAGGATTTGCTGGATGGTCTATATTGGCGTGGCTTCAGGGGCAACATGTTTTGTGCATAGACCGAGCCGAATATGTTTTCCGAAACGCCGGCGGGTACAGCGCCTACGTATTTCCCTATGATCCGACAATCACGTATCAGGATTTGTTGTTACACGAAGCGTTCAGTTATTACCATATTCTGAATTTTTCTGCGTGCATAAATACAATTCAGAGAATGGACCCATCGTTTTCACTGGCACTGAATAACCCTCAACTGCAAGATATCTTGCTCGCAAAACTGCAATCACTCACGCAGGCATACGATTAGTGTTTTAGACTAAAGAAGAAAAAAGTCTCCGCCAAAAGCGGAGATTTTTTTTTGAATTGTCTTATATGATGCTTTGGAGATGCGGAAAGAGGGGATCAGTGAATGGCTTTGACGCTGTTAATAATTTCGTTCAATAGGTTATCAGCCTCTTCGCTGTTGACTTCACTGTATCCGCTGTCGATCATGTAGATGCGATCTTTATGCTTGCCAACGCCCAGCTTAATATAGGTCTGAATTTCAGACATACGGTTTATCCCGGAGCTGAATACAAAATCAACATTGTTGATTTTTTTTGATTCTTCCCGGATGAACTCGCAGTTTTCATAAGTCACTTTAAGATATGATAACACAATATCTGGGGAAGATTTTTTTTCGTTCTCGGCAGAGGTGATAAAAAAGTAAATTTGGTTATCCGGGCTGTAGCATTCGACATAAATTTGCGAGGCGCGGTCATTGATGGTTACATTCCAGTTAGACGGCGTCTTAAACTCAAATTCATAGCTTTCAAACGTATGTTTTTCCCATTGAGGATTTTGGGAAAACAGAGGCCGCATGGGCAAGACGAAGAGCAGAATCAGTAACGCGGTTTTATTTTGCATCAGACGACTAATTAGAATTTACCATTTTTAGAGCTTCCAGAACTTCATCAGCATGTATGTCAACCTTAACTTTGTCAAAAATGTATTCAATATTTCCCTTTTCATCAATGAGGAATGTAGACCGAATCACGCCTTCGTATTCCCGACCGTACAATTTCTTCTTTCCCCAAGCACCGTATTTTTCAGCGACTTTATGACCAATATCGGATAGAAGGGGGAATGATAATCCGAATTTTTCAGTGAATTTCTGGTGAGATTTCATATCGTCGGGGCTGATTCCGAATACGGCAATATTTTGCTTCTCAAATTTCCTAATGCCGGCGTTAAAACTGCAGGCCTCTTTAGTACAACCGGGTGTGTCGTCTTTAGGATAAAAAAATAACACAACTTTTCTGCCAATCAAACCCGAAAGTACTATCTCGTTGCCGTTCGTATCAGATAACCTGAAATCCGGTGCTTTTTGTCCAATCTTCAGCATATTTTAGTCCGGTAAAGTTTCGATAGTCCATTCGAGATTGTCAAACCGCGTATCGGTATAACGTTTTTTTACGATTAACAAAGATAGTTTTTTATAATCCTCCTCGCTCATCGTCTCAACTGCGTCAAATTCTGTATAACTTCTCCGGATAAAATCCAGATTGTTCGATTTAAAATCTTCAACTATTCCGTTTTCTGCATTAGTAACCCGGATGGTCATGTTAACCTCCTATGCTAAATGTTCGATCTGATTAAAAATTATTCTTCGATTGAATCAACTAGTTCCGAATGATTTCCTTGTTGAAGCAGCTGCAAGTAATGTTTAGCCACACGCTGCCATTTACTGTCGCTTTTCTGTGTTACCTGTAAATCTACCACCTTCTGAAAGGCCTCGCCGGCTTCTGTCCATTTCTCTAATAATACATACGTCTTGCCCAATTCCAAATAGTGAGCTATGCAGTTACGATTGATCGCGATAGCTTTGGTAAATTGGTCGGCCGCCTTTTCATAAGTTGCCGGAGGCGTGCTCACAATAAAGAGTTTTGAAAAAGTTCTGGTTATCCATGCCGTATTTGTCATTTCCCTATTCCAGCGCCCTAAAAGTGACAGAGCTAAGTCTTCATCCGCATTGATCTCAATTGCCTTTTCAGCAGCAATACGCGATTGATTCAGAGTTTTTATCCTATCCGTACCGGTATAGCCTAACGCCGCCTTCTCGAGAGCAAGAGCAAGCAAGACGTGTCCTTTCGCATGATTCGGATTAAGGTAAATGGCTTTACGCGCTATGGCTTCAGCTTCTCGATACTTAGCCGCCTGATCGCTGCTTTTCGGTAATTCGTTTCCCATGTCAATGAGTTCGCCGGCCATTTTCCATAACACATCAAAATTTGTGCTGTCGAGAATTGAAGCTGCCTTATACGCCTTAAACGCACCGTATGTGTCAAATTGATTATGAAGGGCATCTCCCTGCGTAATCAATTCACTCAAGGTTTGCGAAACAATTGGTCGGCCACTTGTAAGGGCTATTGTGACAAAGAACACGATCGTGTTTATCATCGCCTTTAACTGATCAGACTTAACTAAGATGTTCATCATAATTAGGCGGTTAAGTCTTGGTACTACAACGCATTACAAGAACTTAGAGTGATAATATTGTAGTATTTTTTTGTTCTAAAGTCAAGTAAAGAAACCGCCGCTGTCAAGCCAAAATAGAAATGTCCGGTTTCTACCAAAGTAGAAATGTCCGGTTTTCATGTTGTCAACCAACCCGAGGGTTGGTTGTAACATTCATAGAATTTCATTGGGCGATTGGTAATTTCAGTGTATCGTAGG
>JAEUSK010000271.1 GCA_016787925.1 bacterium
GACGAACTGAAATCCGCAATCGCGCCCAGTACCGGTGCGCAGAGAAAAACGAATAAGGCGGAACTGCTGATGACAAATCCCCACAATGACGTTGCACTGTAAATCGTCCCGCCGATATTGAAACCCTCTTTCGGCACAACAACTCCTGCAAAATACACCGGAAGTACGGCTGTAACTACGGTCAGGATGAATGCGGAATTCGCCCAGTCGTACATACACCAGCCGAATATGGTCTTCTGGTCATTTTTTAATGTTGAATCTGCGTTCATGTCACCATCGGTTTCATAGCGAAAAATTTGTGCAATGTAATCGTTTCTTTCATAAATACAAACACGCAAATGGACGGAATTGTGTTACAGATTCACGAATCTCATTATTCATTGATTGTTCATATCAGACCATGTATATTACCCGTAATTACTAATTCCAAGGATGATAAAAAATGAAAACCGGTGTCATAGTATTCCCGGGCTCCAATTGCGATCACGACGCATGGTACACGACAAGCGCGCTGATCCATCAGCAATCCGAATTTATCTGGCATAAAGACAGGAAAGATCTGAAGGATTTTGATCTGATCGTTGTTCCCGGCGGTTTTTCCTATGGCGACTACCTGCGAACGGGCGCCATTGCCCGTTTTGCGCCGGTCATGCAGGATGTGGTTGAATTCGCCAAATTCGGCGGAACCGTCATCGGCATCTGCAACGGCTTTCAGATTCTGACGGAATGCGGACTTCTTCCCGGCGCGTTATTGCGCAATCATAAATTGAAATTTGTCTGCAAAAATATTTGCCTGCGCGTGGAAAATAACACGACGCGTTTCACGTCGAAGTATGCCGGCGATCAAGTTATAACTGTTCCCATTGCGCACGGCGACGGAAATTATGTTGCCGATGACGATGTGGTGAAAAAACTCGAAGACGAGCGACGCGTTGTTTTCCGCTATTGCTCGGAGAGCGGCGCGGTCGGCGAAGAGTTCAATCCAAACGGTTCACGCAACCACATTGCCGGGATTATTAACGAGCATGGCAATATACTCGGCATGATGCCCCACCCGGAACGATGCGCAGATATGGTCTTAGGCAATGACGACGGTTTGAAAGTGTTTACTTCCATTCTGCATTCGGTTGAACGTATAACGGCGCTGGCGGGCACGATATAACTACTTTCCTTGTTCGACTTTACGTATATAAAATTCGATCTCCTGGAATATCTTGTGCAAAAGACGCACGTCCCTTTCCTCCAAATGCGCCCTGCCAAACACCCGCTTGACGGCTACCATAAAATCCTCCATCGTATGTTTAGGCTTAAATTCAATCCGTTCCAGCAGTGCCTGAACGCGTTGATAGAACAATTCTACTTCATGCGGCTCCGCATAATCCCAATAGAAATTCGGATTAGCCGTAAGTGATTGCTTAAATATTTCGTACGCATAGATCATAACGCTTTGCGCGAGATTGACAGACGGCTGGACGGGATGCGTTGGAATAGTTGAGATGATCCGGCATGCATGAATTTCATCAGTTGTCAGGCCGTTATCTTCCCGGCCGAAAACAAGTGCGACGGATTTATTTTGGGCAAACTGGCTGATTTGCTGCGCCGTTTCAGAAGGCGTGAATGTCGGAAAGTGAGTTTCTCTGATACGCACGGTTGTCGCGATCGTAAGGTGCGCGCTCTGTATGGACTCAGATAATGACGTGTAGATCGCAGCTTTCTCTAGAATATCCTCTGCTTTCACCGCCATCATGCGCGCTTCTTTGGACAAGTAATCGCAGGGGTTAATCAACTTTAGCCGGCTCAGGCCGAAATTTTTCATAGCCCGCGCGGCGGCACCGATATTACCCGGTGTTTGCGGCTCCACCAATACAATTTCAATATGTTGCAGATCGGGATAAATAAAATCTTTGGGCGGCATTATGATTTTTCTTGGTCAATTTTCCTGAGGCGCTCTTTTAAACGGGTTTCAATATCAATAACACGTGAAGGCGCACCGTTCATGTGTGCCGTCTCGACATCGCCGCCGCTTTGCTCAACTTCACGAACCATATCATTCAAGGAATCAATAACTGCGGATATCCGTTTCGTTTCCTTCATGCACGTGCTGACCAGAGTCTGATAGGCGTCTATTTGGTTCATTTCTCTGGAAACCTCTGCTTTGGATGAAATAACAGCAGCCGCATTGCGAATATAATGTGAGATTGTGGTCAATGACTCCACCAGCGCTTCTAAGTGCGCCTGCCTCTTTTGCTTCTCAATCAGCGTTAACAGCAGTTTATTCTGATCGGTTACATCTTTCGCGATAATGGACACGGCAACTACATTTTCGTTCGCGTCACGGATCGGCGATGCGGTAAGATAGACCGATACCGTCCTGCCGTTTTGATGAATGAGTTCGCACTCCAGATTTTTTAGTGTGCCTTCCTCCATCGCTTCCACCACGAGGGAACGCATCATCCGTTTGTTGTCGTATGGCGAAAGAATATCCACGCCCTTACCTACCATGCTTTCCGTCGTGTGCCCGAATAATTCTTCCGCGCCTAAATTCCACGATAGAACCGTCTGCGTTTTACCAACCGTAAAAATTGCATCGCCGGCATACTTGACCAGGTTCTGAAGATATTTATCTATTGATTCCATATTGTTTTCTTACGGTTAGTGTAAAATATTCAATGTTAAATGATTCCAATGACGCCAAGCATTCGGCCGCTGCGGCCGCCGCTTCCGCGATGGGAGAAAAAAAGGTCCCGTCGTTCCACAGTACAATACCCTGAAATAAAAACATTTCCTACCCCGGCCTTTTTCAACTGAGCTTCATTGGCCTTCCAAAGATCAAGATGCGGTTTTGAGTACCCGTCCCGCACAACAAATTCCCTATCAAACCGACTTGCCACAGCTTCGCTAACTTCATAATGATTGACGGAGATTGACGGGCCAATAACCGCAACGATTTTCGCCGCGTCTATGTTGAACTGCTGCTTTACATTTTCAATAGTATTATTCGTAATCCCATTCTCCGTCCCGCGCCATCCGGCATGAATGACGCCGACAATTTTTTTTTGCGGTTCAATAAATAAGACCGGGACACAATCTGCAGCCGAAACGGTCAAGAAGACATTACGCTGATCCGTAAAAGCGGCATCCGTGCAATCCAGAAACGCCGGCTTACTCACGTATGCGGATCGCGTTTCGTGAACTTGTTTCTGTATTACAACCAAATTCTTATCAATTCCAACTGCCTCAAAAAAACGTCTTCTGTTTTCCTCAATATTTTCCTTTTTGTCATCCGTCGTAATGCCCATATTCAATTGGTCAAACGGCG